>JABFSP010000091.1 GCA_013140565.1 Ignavibacteria bacterium | reverse complement strand
GCAGTAATACATTCATACATCTATTTCAACAGAATCATTTTGTTTGTCTGTATAAATTCGCCGGCAGTAAGTCTATAGAAATATACACCGCTTGGATGATTTGAAGCGTCCCAATCGACTGAATAGGTGCCAGGAGTGAGTTGTTGGTTAACGAGAGTTGTCACTTCGTTGCCGAGTACATCATATATCTTCAGTATGGCGACCCGACGGGTCGTCTCTACCGCCGGTATGCTGAAACAAATCTTTGTTGCCGGATTGAACGGGTTTGGATAATTTTGTGAAAGAGAAAAATGTGAGGGTATTTCAACAGAAATCGGAGTAATTCCGATAGCAGAAGCATACTTAATCAGGCAATAATCTTCACTGGTTCCGCCCGGCTGGTAGTACCCTGCAACATAAAGATTTCCGGAACTGTCAAAACCGCATCCCGCAGTCTCTTCAGTAAAATACGGTCTTCCAAATCTCTTGCTGCCGATCTCCGATCCATTATGATCATACATTACCGTAGCAAAATCATAATACTGCAAGGGACTTGAAATACTTCTTCCAGTTACTCCAACAAAACCATTGTGATTTATTGCCTGCGATTTCGGGAAATTGTTAAGGTTATCAAGTCCGCCATATACATTACTCCATATTATACTGCCAGTTGAATCATACTTGATGGTACGGTAACCGGTAATATTCAGTTGACTGCCAAAACCCGTTACATAAAAGTTTGAATTTTGATCCTTATACATGAATTCAGCAGACATATACTGTTGTTTGATCTTCCTGATAATTGTTCCATTTGGTTTCATTTTCAGGATCAGCATTTTCCCGGATGACAAACCGCCGACATAAATATTATTGTCATTATCAGAAATTATCGAATAAGCTATATCAACACTATTAAGAGAATCATTGTGAATTTTAGACCATAACAAAGAACCTGAGTCACTGTACTTTAATACTGCAATATCATAACCGTTGAAGTTACTGTACGTTGTTCCAACCAGATATATCTCATCTGCTGAACTAACCAATATTGCTTCTGTTTCGTCTGCACTATGATCCGGACCATCAAATGTTTCAGACCACAATAACTTGCCCGAAGGATCATACTTAAAAATCGCGAAATCACTTCCTCCCGGAGGCTGCGCATTCCAATAATTTGCGCCAATAATCACATTATTTTTGCTGTCAGTAACAACACAAACACCTTCATCAGGAGTAAAACCAGCACCCGAAAAAAACCTTTGCCATAAAAGGACCCCTGATGAATCATATTTCAATACCATCCCGTCCTGATTTGACTCCTGCGGATGTTTTCTTGAATAACCGGTAATATAAATATTCTCCAATGGATCAATATGAATATCATTCGGATAATCCAAACTGAAATCTTCCCTGGAAAATGAACTGGACCATAACAATGTTCCGTCGCTGTTTACACAAATAGTTCGCGTATCATAAAAACCAATGACATTTCCCCAATTAAGGTATCCTGTGACATAGATCTTTCCTGCTGGAGTCACTTTGATATCAGTCGGGATATCAGAGCATGTGCTACACTGTCCATTGAAATAATTTACCCAAACAGAATTCAATTGTGAATATATCTGTGACGAAGAAGATAAGTAAAAAAGTAAATACAGAAAACAGCCGAATGTTAATTTTCCCAGGCAGGTCAAGTGCCCTCCTTGTAATAGAATTCCCTAAATATACTAACAAATTTAGATATTGAGTAAACTAAAACGAATGTTGTTACTATTAAGGACCAATTTAATAAGAAGAATTAAAATAACCGGATTGATTATCTATTTCAGCAATATCATTTTATTTGTTTGAGTAAATGCACCTGAGCTTAACCTGTAAAAATACACACCGCTTGGAAAATTCGAAGCGTCCCAATCGACTGAGTAGGTGCCGGGTGTGAGTTGTTGGTTGACGAGAGCTGCCACTTCGCTGCCAAGCATATTATATATCTTCAGTATGGCGACCCGCCGCGTCGTCTCTACAGACGGAATGCTGAAATTAATAGTTGTTGAAGGATTAAACGGATTTGGATAATTTTGGGAAAGTGAAAATTGCGAAGGCAATTCAATAGAAACGGACTGGATAGGCGTTAAATTTGAATATTTTAAGGTAATAAAATCTGAAGATGTATTAAATCCTCTGCTCCATCCTGTTACATATAGATTACCAAAATTGTCGAGACATAAATCATTCGCATAATCATTGCTATCGTTTAAACCATTATAGGTTTTATACCATTGGAGATTACCGTTCATATCATATTTTAGGGTGAGGCAATCCCAACTTGGAGTACTTAAACAATAACCTGTTGCATAAATATTCCCCATATTATCTATTTCAGCAGAATAACCATAACTGGATTCAAATTCCTGAAATATCCTGTCCCATATTTGATTTCCATTATTGTCATATTTTACAATTAGGAACTTACCGCCAAAAGTATAACCTGTTACATAAATGAAATTTCCATAGACATCAATATCATATCCCTGGTCAACTGCGTTATTATCGTATAGCTTGTACCACTGCAAAGCTCCATTACCATTATATTTTATTGTTACCATCTTTCCTTCAAAATTTTCAGAATATCCCGTTACATAAGCATTGCCATTGTCATCAGTAATCACTGCGTTACCCCAATCTGTACTCACAATACTGGGAAGCGAAAATCTATTAACCCATAATTGCTCTCCTGAACTACTGTACTTAATTGTAGCAATATCATCCCAATCAGGAGGGGCATTGCTAGTACCTGTAATAATAACATTCCCATTGTTATCAATTGTTAGATCAGCTGGAATATCAGGGTCAGTAATATTTGCATCATACTTTCGTTCCCACAAAACATTCCCATTGTAATCATACTTTAAAGTAAGATATTTTTCACAACCATTCAGACTGCTGTTTTCACTAGATCCGGTAACATAAATATTGCCTGCACCATCTACTTCAACAGCAACAGGTATATCATCAAATCCTTCGTCATATCTTCTCATCCAGGTCAAATTGCCGCTGCTATCATACTTCATTGTGCAATAATCCATGTTACCTGAACTATTAAGGCTATTACCTGTTACGTAGACAGAATTATTATTATCCAAATCAAGGCTTACGGATATATCTTCACCGTTACCGGGTCCATTATACCTTTGTATCCATACTTGCGAACCACTCGAAGAATACTTTATAGTACAGAAATCATAACCTGAACCATTACCAACACTTCTTCCTGTCACATATACATTACCAAAATTATCACATTTTACTTTATAAGCATTATCCTGTAAATTACCGGGACCATTATAACGCTTTTCCCACGCCAAATCAGGCTGTAATATCAATTGAGATTGAATGGCTAAACATAATATTATTGATATAAATAGGGCTGTTTTCATACATCAGAGCAGTTATTTCACTAATATAATATATTAATAAGGGAAATTCAGTTATTAAATAATGACTTAGAGATCAATTCTTATCAAAAAAACAAAAAAAATCCCGCTTTTTGAGCGGGATTTTGGTAAAAATTTAATATGTTGTTGGTAAAAAACACCAACAACGGGGGTTTCCAATTTTAGTTCTTTGGACCGTTTTTGTATTTGTCCGGGTCATTTTCAAATTTCTTTAAGCATGATTTGCAGCAAAGATAATATTTGGTACCTTCATGCATTACAAATACATCTTTCACAACTGTCTCTCCCATCACCGGGCAGGTCATTTCTTCTTTAATATAGTTCATCGGTTCTTTTTTGAACTTTGCAACGCATCCTTCGCAGCACATGGTGTAATCTTTACCGTAGTAGCTGAATTTAACTCCCTGGCCTTCGCCAATAGCTTCGCCTGATACGGGGCATGTCATACCTGTTGCTGATGAATCACCGCCGGCATTGCCGTGTTTATCGCAGCATTTGCCGTCTTCTGATTTCATTTCGCTGCCTGATTTCATATCTCCGCAATGACTTGATGATTTATCTTTGCAGCACTCTTTATCCTGGCTGTATGTGTTTGAAACTGTTAATGCGAATAACGCTATAAATAATGATGCTAAAAATAATTTGGTTTTCATTTTATTAAATTGATTTAGTTTAAACAAAAAGTTATTTCAAAAAAGCTTTGATTGAAATATCTTAAGTTTAAATCCGTAGAATTGAATTGGAAAGATACCTGTCTGTGGAAAACTCTGTGGGAGGTGAATAATTCTGTGTAAAATTGCTGATCAATTCAGGGTGGAATCCTGTTTCAACGGGTGAACTGTACTGAATTGTTCTTGAAGTTAAATTTGAGTTTGAATTCTTGAGATCATGATAAAGATCAGCGGTCTGCTGAGTTTCATTCACAGTACAGCCGCAGTGACCTGAAATTCTTTCTTTAAGAGTAATTTTGAGATGTTTGATACAGCACTGTTTTACCTTTTGGGTAATATGACAACAATCCTCTTCCATTGTGAGCTCTGAACATTGCATAAAATTGCCCATATTCAGTGTAAAAACCGAACAGGCAACAAGCACCGAAAAGGTGACCTTAGTAATATTTTTTAGTAAATCCTGCATATATTCTCTCTACAAATATAACGAAATTTTACCATACAAGTTCCGTATAAATATGGTAGTTGGACTAAACAATTTCACCGCTTCGCGGTTACAAAAATTATGGTGTTTAACCCTGAAAGGGTGAAATTATTGTAGGTTGATAATTGAACATATGATTAAACCCCGAAGGGATGACATTATTGTTCGTTTTCTTTAGGACAAAAACAATCTTCGAACCAGCAATATTATTTATTCAATCCAATCGAATAAATATTTTGCGTTGTATTCTATTTCAAATTTCTTCAGCAATTCAAGGTATTCTTCCTTAAATGTCTTCTTCTTATGATGTTTTTCCTGATTCAGTATATAATTATATAC
>JABFSP010000036.1 GCA_013140565.1 Ignavibacteria bacterium | reverse complement strand
ATGGCTATTATAGCCAAATTTAAGCATAAATACCACTTACCGCAAAGATATACTTTCACATTTCCTGTTATTTTTCTTTGAATTGACTGTGACCGAGTAGTTAGATTTGCAGCACAGATCAATTTAAAAATTCAACAGAGAGGAATTTACAAAATGAAGAAACTTTTTTTATTACTGCTGATGCTTTTTGTTCAGCTATTTACAGCTAACCGACATGAAATTTTATCACAGGTGCGGGAGCATTACGCAATAAATTCAAAACTGCTCACGTTCAATTCAACAAACGGTGCGCTGATTAACCAATCATCAATAAATTCATCGGCAGTGGGTGATTCAAGCTGCAGTGCTTCCACTTATTCACTGAAATCAATGACATGTTTTGAAGGTGTGTTCTACCAGGCGGTAAGTACAAACCTGAGTCAGTCAGCAAATTCAAATCTATATCTGCGCAAAAGCACTGACGGGATCAACTGGGGTCCTTTTGTAAGGATAGATGATGCGCCTCTGGATAAGAGCGGTTACTCAGGGAATATTTATGTGTGGAGAAAAAACAGTGCGGTAAATATCGTTGTTTCGTTTTATGATAACAGGTTATCCAACCCGCAGCTAAGGGCAGCCTTAAGCACAAACGGCGGTGCCTCATTTTTGCCCAGCATACAGGTAAGCTCTCATAACGATAATTTTACATTATTCAACGGCGGTATAAGCGGCAAGGGTGATACTATAATGGTGAACTGGGTAAGACAATATGCCGGTGACAGGTGTGACCAGACATGGTTCAGCCGCACGACTAACGGTGGTGTAACATGGAGCACTATGGCTGAAGCTTTCGCGGGAAATCATTACAGCTTTATAACAGATATTACAATGGATAACCAGGGCAATGCGTGGAGCGTTACGGCGGATGACCAGTTTGCAAGAGTGAATCCGGTAGTTAGATTTACCAGCAACCTTGGTGCTACCTGGGTAACCAGAACGCAGATAGTTGATATGCCTTCATTTAATGTTAACACAAATACACAGGTAAGGTTTGTGAACGGTAAACTATATGCAGTATGGACGCACAGTAACTCAAGCATATTCGATTCTGTGAATTTCAGTGTAAGTACAAACGGGGGCAACTCATGGTCTACAAAAAAAATATCTGATGAGGATACACTTAACTATTCCAATTTTTCAGGTAATACATTAACACTGGTGCACCCGGCGTTTACTGTTGGCACAGGGGGAGTCATCTATGCAGTATGGCCCGATAGCCGCGAAAGGCATTTTGGTTCAAATATTGATAGCTGCCAAATGAACATTTATCTTACACGCTCAACAGATGGCGGCGCGACATGGAGCCCGAACATGAAACTAAGCGGAATTTCAAATTATCCAAGGACCTCGAACTGGTATGTGAACATAGCATCAAAAACCGGTACCGGTACAGATAGCGTTGTTGTAACATGGTCTATGCTGAGAAATATTGCAATCATAAACGGAATCAGCCAGATAGGAACTGAAATTCCGAAAGGTTACACACTTGAACAAAACTATCCAAACCCGTTCAACCCGGTAACAAACATAAGATTCAGCATTCCAAAAGCCGGAATTGTTAAGCTTGCAGTATATGATATTACCGGAAGAGAAGTTGAATCTTTGCTTAGCGGTAAATTGAATGCAGGCATTTATAATGCTGACCTTAATGCAACAGCACTTTCTTCAGGGGTTTATTTCTACAGGCTTGTTACAGAGGGATATACTGGTACAAAGAAAATGATTCTAGTAAAATAAAACGGGTAAAATAATTTTATCCTCTCTAAAGCGTACCTGCATTCAGTAGATATCCCCCGCAGGTACGGGATAATGCATCAAAAAAAGAAAACCGGGCGAAAGCCCGGTTTTGCTATTCGGAGTTCATTAATTTTTCTGCAGTAATTTTACCGGAGAGTATCACAAGCGGTATACCACCGCCCGGATGGGCTGAGCCTCCAGTAAAGTACAACCCGTGGTAATGTTTTGACTTATTTGACTGTCGAAAGAATGCAGCATTCCTGCTGTTAGAGGATATTCCGTATATGCTGCCCTTATAACTGCCCGTCTGGTCTTCAATATCCTGCGGTGTCATTACAGATTCTGATTCTATTTTATCCTTTATATCATACCCAGTCAGAGTATTTATTTTAGTGAGAAGAATGTCTTTGATCTTCTCATTTGACATTTGATCTTTGGAATTTGAGCTTGTGCTGTTCGGAGCGTTTATCATCACAAACCAATTTTCTTTCCCTGTTGGTGCATCGCCCGGTGAAAATTTTGAAGAGATGTATATGTAAATTGTGGGGTCAGTTGGATATGTTTTTTTATCGAACAATTCTTCAAACTCTTTTTTGTAATCAGATGAAAATAGTATGTTGTGTGTATCAAGTTTATCGGAAGTTACATTGACTCCCCAGTAGAACACAAGCGCTGATGAGGAGGGCTCGAGCTTATTATATTTTTTAGCCGCAGATGATCTGCTGTCATTCAGTAATTTGCCGTATGTTGAATACACATCAGCATTTGAAATCACCTTATTTGCAAAGATCTCTTTGCCTCCGTCGAGTATTCCCTTGACATTTTTTCCATTGGTAATAATTTTTTCAACGGGTGAGCTGAAATTGAACTTCACCCCTTTTTTTACAGCGAGCCTGTACAGTGCATCGGTGAGTGAATACATTCCGCCGGAAGCGTAATATCCACCAATAGTATACTCAACATGTGAGATGATATTTAATGTTGCGGGGCATTTGTAGGGGTCACTGCCGTTATATGTGGCGTAGCGGTTAAAGAGCTGAATAATCTTTTCATCCTTGAAGAATGAGCGGTTAGCTTCATTCATAGTGCGGAAAGAATCAATTTTTGGCAGCTTAAAAAGGGTTTTAAGCGCCTTCAGGTTTGAATAAGTTTTCGCGCTGTAAAGATCTTTAAATAAAAAAATATCAGCGGTCAGCTCATAAATGGTTTTGCAGTATTCAAGATACTTAAATAGTGCTTCTTTCTTTTCGGTTGTGTTTGCTTCAATTTCAGCGGCAAATTTTTCTTTATCCGAATATGCGTTTAATATTGTGCCATCGGGGTAAAAGTATCTGCAGAGATTGGTAAGTTTATTCAGTGTGAGCCAATCAGCAGGATTTTCGCCAACTGATTCGAACAGCTCATTAATAACAAAGGGCATTGTGATAAGCGAGGGACCGGTATCGAACCTGAAGCCGTTTTGCGAAATTGAGCGGGCTTTGCCGCCGGGTGTTGGATTTTTTTCGTAAACGGTTACAGCATATCCGGCGTGTGCAAGCCTGATGGCTGCGGATAGACCGCCGAGTCCGGAGCCGATGATAGAGATGGATTTTGTTTTATTTGGGGATTGTTTCAATGGTGAGCATTGAGATACCCGCTTTCGCGGGTATTAAATAGTTTACATATCAAAATTCATGTTGGGGTATAATGAGCGAAGGCGTTCATGGTGTTTTGAGTCAGGCAGTTTGGAGTATTTCCTGCGTTCGCTGCGGTTGATCAAATACAAACCAGTCAGTTTCAGCTTTTCGGCTGTACTTACAAATCTCCTATCGGAATAAACATCGTAACCGTACGTTTCAATTTCGTTAAGTATGCGTGAATATATTTTATACATCAGCACTACTGTTGTGCGGGAGCCGTCGTTGGTTAAGTAAGGAAAGCCGTGAGTCGAAAGCTCATAATAAGCGCGGGCTCTATCAATATTAAAGCGCATCATCATCGCGAAATTTTCGTTCATATTAAGTCCCGCTATATCACCTTCGGTATATTCAAACCATTTAAGTTCCTCTGCCGGCAGGTAGATCCTCCCCATCTGGTAATCTTCTTTTATATCGCGCAGAATGTTTGTGAGCTGCATTGCCTTGCCAAGATAAACAGCATACGGAAGCGCGGCTTTATGAGTGTACCCGAAAATCTCCGTCATAATGAGTCCGACTACTGATGCTACTTTGTAGCAGTAGTTTTCCAGCTCTGCAAAAGTATTATAACGTTTATGTTCAGTATCCATGCACACGCCTTCAATGAGATCATGGAAGTATTTGCGGGGAATTTTGTATTTGATCACAGTTTGCGCAAATGCGGAGCGGTTGAGCTGATTTGGTAAAGCTGTTCTGATATCATCGGAATCTCTGCTTCTTTCCATTGTGTAATATACTTCATCAAGAAAGGAATTAAGCTCGTTAAACTTTTCACGGATATTTTCGGCTGATGTCATCACGCTTCCATCTACAATATTATCAGCGTAGCGGCAGAAAGTATAAACAGCATATGCTGCTGCGCGCTTTTCCTTTGGCAGCAAAAATGAAGAAAAGTAAAAACTTTTCGCGAAATTGCGGGTGTAATCTCTGCACTCATCAAAAGTGCAGTGCATCGGTGTTATGGAATCAACAGAGTGTAATATTTCCTTCATTCGTGATTAGTTATTTACCAAAATCAATTTTACTGAGTCAATTAATCAGTTTCTCAACGATCTTTGCTGATGAAAGTACACCGGGCAAGCCTGCCCCGGGGTGAGTGCCTGCACCTACAAAATACAGGTTCTCAAAATCTTCTGACCGGTTATGCGGGCGGAACCATGCTGATTGCGTGAAGATCGGTTCCACCGAAAACGCTGAGCCAAGATAGCTGTTGAGCGTGCCTTCAAAATGCAGCGGATCAATATAATGCTCCGCAATTATATTCTCTTCCAGATCCGGCAGATATGACTCCTGAAGGAACCGCATTATCTTATCTCTATACGGTTTTGCTTCAGTCCTCCAGTCAATCCCGGATGCCTGGTGCGGAACGGGTGCAAGAACGTTAAATCCTTCGCAGCCATCAGGCGCAATGGAGCTATCCGTGATGGTTGGCATATGCAAATATAATGAAAAATCTTCAGCTAAAATCTTACG
>JABFSP010000128.1 GCA_013140565.1 Ignavibacteria bacterium | reverse complement strand
CTATATCCCTGATTATAAAGTCATAAACCAGGAAGGACCTGAGCACAATAAACTATTTACTGTTGAAGTTCAGATAAACCAGCGTGCGCTTGGAATTGGCAAAGGCAGGACTAAAAAGACCGCTGAGCAGGAAGCTGCCAGCAATGCTTTGAAGAACCTTGATGTAATTGAAAAAATGGGATTAAAGAAAAAGAAAAAAGGTACATAAATTATAGTTTTTTCTATTTTATAATATTTACACAAATCAAAATATACTACTAAAACTCACCTCTTCTATATAAAAAAATGCATACTTTCGTTAACAGACACATTGGACCAACAGAGCATGAAGTAAAACAAATGCTTGATGTTATTGGCGCAGCTTCAGTAGATGACCTGATGAACCAGATCGTTCCTCCGGCTATACGATTAAAGAATGAATTGAAATTAAGTGATGCTTTAAGTGAACAGGAATTACTTCAGCATCTTCATGAACTGGCTTTAAAAAATAAAATGTTCCGTACATATATAGGGTATGGGTATTACGGCACATTCACACCAACTGTGATTTTGCGCAATATCATGGAAAATCCGGGCTGGTACACGCAGTACACACCATACCAGGCGGAAATATCGCAAGGCAGACTTGAAGCTTTGCTGAACTACCAGACAATGGTAATTGATCTTACCGGGCTTCCGGTTGCAAACGCGTCTTTGCTTGATGAAGGAACAGCAGCCGCAGAGGCTATGCACGTTCTTTTTGCCGCAAGGAAACCCGAAAAGAAGAACGCTAATAAATTTTTAGTTTCAAATGAATGTCTTGCGCAGACAATTGATATTTTAAGAACACGCACAGAACCAATTGGGGTTGAATTGGTTGTTGGTGATATAAATAATACAGAACTTACTGATGATATCTTCGGATTGATGGTGCAATACCCAACTGCCGATGGCGAAGTGAATGATTATAAGTCCTTGTTTGAAAAAGCTCACGCAAAAGGGATTTATTGTGTTGCTGCTGCTGATATAATGAGCCTGGTATTACTAACACCGCCGGGTGAATTTGGCGCTGATATTGCAGTTGGTTCAACACAAAGATTCGGGGTGCCAATGGGTTACGGCGGACCCCATGCAGCATACTTCGCATGCAAGGATGAATTCCGCAGGATTATGCCGGGAAGGATAATTGGCGTATCTATAGATAGACTTGGTAACCGCGCATACAGGATGGCATTGCAGACCCGTGAGCAGCATATCCGCAGGGAAAAAGCTACAAGTAATATATGTACCGCACAGGTACTGCTTGCAATAATGGCGGGAATGTACACTGTGTACCATGGACCTGTTGGAATTAAGGTAATTGCTGAACGTATTCATGGCTTAACCGCAATGCTCAACAATGGTTTAAAGCAGGCAGGTATTAAGCAGAGCAATAAATTTTTCTTTGATACTTTGAAAATTGAAACAGGTTCAAAAGAAAAATTAAACGAGTTAAGAACAAAATTTGAATCAGCAAAGATAAATCTAAGATATTATGATGAAAAGTATATTGGAATAGCTATTGATGAAACGACGACTGAAAAAGATGTAAATGAAATACTGAATATCTTCGGTGGTAAAGAAAGTTCTTCCTCATCAAACGGAACATCACTTCCTGAAAATTTGAAGCGTACCTCAAAATATTTGCAGAACCCTGTATTTAATGTGCACCACAGTGAAACAGAGATGCTGCGCTATATGAAGAAACTCGAAAACAAGGATCTTTCACTTAATATGTCAATGATACCGTTAGGCTCATGCACAATGAAGCTTAATGCTACTACAGAGATGATCCCCGTAACATGGCCGGAGTTCGGTACACTGCATCCGTTCATTCCGGTAGAGCAGGCTGAGGGTTACTCAGAGCTCTTTAAAGGACTCGAGAGCGCGCTCGCAGAAATTACAGATCTTCCCGCTGTTTCACTGCAGCCTAATTCAGGCGCGCAGGGTGAGTATTCAGGCTTAATGGTTATTCGCGCATACCAAAAGTCAAAGGGCGAAGCTCACAGGAATGTGGTTATTATTCCCGCTTCCGCACACGGCACAAATCCGGCAAGCGCTGTAATGGCAGGCTTAAAGGTTGTTGTGGTTAAAACAATGGAGCACGGTGATATTGATGTTGATGACCTGAAGGCTAAGGCAGAGCAGCATAAAGATAATCTTTCTGCTTTGATGGTAACTTATCCTTCAACACACGGTGTATTTGAAACCAAGATAATGGAAGTCTGTGAGATAATACATGCAAACGGCGGTCAGGTTTATATGGATGGTGCGAACCTGAATGCACAAGTTGGTTTGACAAGTCCGGGTTACATAGGCGCTGATGTTTGCCACATTAACCTGCATAAAACTTTCTGCATACCGCATGGCGGCGGCGGACCCGGAATGGGACCCATTGCCGTAGCGAAGCATTTGGCTCCGTTTTTACCGGGACATGTTATTGTTAAAACCGGCGGAGATAAGGCTATTCACGCAGTATCAGCAGCTCCCTGGGGAAGCTCGAGTATATTATTGATATCATACGCGTATATTATGATGATGGGCGGCAAGGGACTTACAGATGCAACCAAAGCCGCAATACTGAATGCGAATTATATCGCTTCAAAGCTGAAAGATGAATACAAGGTTTTATATACCGGTGCAAATGATAGAGTTGCCCATGAAATGATATTTGATATGAGGGAATTCAAAAAAGTTGGAATTGAAGTTGGCGATATTGCGAAACGATTGATGGATTACGGTTTCCATGCACCAACGGTTTCTTTCCCTGTACCCGGAACGCTTATGGTTGAACCAACTGAATCAGAATCGAAGTATGAGCTTGACAGATTCTGTGACGCTATGATGGCTATTAAAGGTGAGATAAAGGAGATTGAAGCCGGCAATGCTGATAAAGCAGATAACGTACTTAAAAATGCACCGCATACAGCTTTTGAAATTGCATCGGATAACTGGAATCATAAATATTCACGTGAAAAGGCTGCGTTCCCTGTTGCAGGAATCAAAGATAGCAAATTCTGGCCTGCAGTAGCAAGGGTAGATGATGCCTATGGTGACAGGAACTTTATCTGTTCATGCGAGCCAATAGAAAGCTACGCAGAAGCAACTGCTTAGTTGATAGTTGACAATTGATAGTTTATAGTTGAAGGGCTGAATTTTCAGCCCTTTTTGCTTTTTTTGTCATGCTGAACTTGTTTCAGCATCTTCATCCATACTCTTTGTTCTTTATGTTTTATTATATTTTCTAATCCTGCAATGATTTAATTTTCCAGATTTGTAATTTAAGTGTATTAGTGCAGACCCTGAAACGAGTTCAGGGTGACAATAAATACCAATAGATTATATCATCATGGCTTTGAGAATAATTTATTTAAAGGGCTGAATTTTCCGCCCTTTTTTTATTACTGCAATAGCTATTTTTGAAATGTGAATACTGCATTAGTAAAAGTCAATCATTGCATATGAGCCAAAAAGACACAAATGACAAGCATATTACCCCCGTTGTTGGTGTTGTCACCAACAACCTGAATAAAACGGCTAACTACCTCGGACTTAAGCGCAACATCATCCTGATGTTGGGATTAACTGTGCTTATGTATACTGGTGAAAAGCTGTGGGAGCGATTCATACCCAAATACCTTGATGGCCTAGGCGCTTCAATACTCATAATCGGCGCATTCGGTTTCCTGCAGAATTTCCTGGGGGCAATCTGGGCTTTGCCCGGCGGTTATATTGCCGATCATTTAGGTAATCGTAAGGCTTTCCTGGTTTTTAGTATACTTGCAATTTTTGGATATGTTATAGCAATAGTTTTTAACAGCTGGATTGCTGTTTTTATCGGTATGCTGTTCTTCTTCGGATGGTCTAACGTCGCATTGCCGGGCTCAATGAGTCTGATCACCAAAACTCTGGGTAAAGGTAAAACCGTAATGGGGATATCAATGCACTCGTTGATACGCCGTGTACCAATGGCTTTGGGTCCCATAATAGGCGGTTATTTGATAGTCTCTTACGGTTTGCTTACCGGAATAAAGATTGCTTTTGGAATATCAATTGTACTATCACTAATTGGTATGATATTCATCAATAAACTTACGACTGATGAACGGGAAACCAAACCTGAAAAGATACATCCAATTCAGCTTTGGAAGACATTCGATAAGAAATTAAAGAACCTGCTTGTATCAGATATATTAGTAAGGTTTTGTGAGCAAATTCCCTACGTATTTGTAGTGATATGGTGCCTTAATGTTGTAAAAGTTTCAGCGAGTGAGTTCGGGTATCTTACTGCCATTGAAATGGTTACATCTGCACTGATATTCATACCGGTAGCGAATTATTCTGATAAACTTGAAAAGAAACCATTCGTTGTAATTACATTTGTATTCTTTACAATATTTCCATTCATGTTGTATTTCAGTAACTCTTTCGGGCTGCTTGCAGTTGCATTTTTTATACGGGGACTTAAAGAATTCGGCGAACCAACACGTAAAGCTTTAATTCTAGAGCTCTCAAAAAAAGGAACAGAAGCGCGCAGCTTTGGAATGTATTATTTCATCCGTGATGGTATAGTGGCGTTTGCAGGATTCTTAGGAGGCGTGCTGTGGCAAGTCTCACCTGAGCTGAATTTATTTTTAGCAACCGGATTTGGAATACTTGGCACTCTGTATTTTGCATTCTTCGGCAGGGGAACTGATACCAATAGTGAAATAGCTAAATAGTGAAGTTAACAATCTCGTGCCACGAGTATCTTCTGAACTAAATTAATGCCAAAAATTTTTCTATAGGTTCGTAATTGTTAATGACTTTTTCAATACCCAGCGATTTTAACTTACCATTACCTTTAAAATCTATACCGATAAAATCAATATTTATTTCTTTTGAAACATTGAAATCATATTCTCTGTCACC
>JABFSP010000193.1 GCA_013140565.1 Ignavibacteria bacterium | reverse complement strand
CCACTTTATTCTTCAGCAATTCGTTATTTGTCAGGTCACGGGATTTATCTTCCTGCCTGTATTCAATGCTATGCCTTGCCAATTGACTCAGAACATTCGCATTTGGCGTGCCGAAGTTAAACGCAACCAACAGAGTTAATATGATAAAAGCTTTTTTCATATGGGTAAATCTATGTTATATTTTTGAATAATTCAATATATTTAAATAATGAAAAACCTGGCAGGGTCTTTTAAGACCTGCCAGGTTTAGAGTTTTATTCAGGATTAAAAATTCTCTGTGTTTCTGTGTCTCCGTGTTAGTCAATCTTATCCGGGTTATTCAGCTACTTCTTCTCCATTATACCTTTCAGGTTCTTTAAGCCCGTATTTAAATCATTCCCAATTGCTTCATCCATATTCATCAAAACTGTCATCAGGTTCATAGGGTAGGGCATGTTGCCGTAAAATTCCCATTTAACCTTTGTCTGCGATGTACCTGCAGGTTCAAATAACATATATGCTGATGAAGTCGACTCAAACGGTTTTTTGAACCTTATTTCATAATCAATTTTTTCGCCATCTTTAACAGCCTTAATTTCCTGTTCGCCTGCGCCAACATCACTTGAGTCACTTTCCCAGGCGGAAATAAATCCCGGTGTGCCATCTGTTCCGGTGAAAGTCTTTTTCATGTGCGGGTCCATCAAAGCCCACTTGCTGAATTCATTCTGGTTCTTAAGGTATTTTGTGTACTCAAAAACCTCCTGTTTGGGCTTGTTGATGATGATCTCACGTGAAACTGAATAATCTTTTTTAATGAAAAGCGCTGCGATAAGCGGCACCGCAATGATAATTACCACGATAATGACTAACCATTTTAAAATTTTCATGCTTATAAAAATTTAGTTATTGAAATATTTGAACAGGAGAGCTATTAGAAGCTCGAATATAAACAGAGATTTACGAATTATCAATAGAATTGATTGTATGAAAGCCGTGGGAAGGCAGAACTAATCTTTACACCTCACCCCAACCCTCGCAAAGGGAGGGAACAAAACCCGGATTTTTTTCCTTTCTCTGTGTCCTTAGTGCCTTAGCCACGACTTTCGCTTTTTGAAAGTTGGTGAAGGCTTTTGCTTTTCATTGCAATAACTCCACAATTTGATTATTTTACGGCACATATGGCAAAAAGACTATTTTTACTTGACGGTATGGCTCTGGCATACAGGGCTTATTTTTCAATGATTCGCACTCCTTTGATTAACAGTAAGGGAGTCAATACATCAGCAATTTTCGGATTCGTTAATACGCTGAACAAGCTGATAGATGATGAAAAGCCTGATTTCATCGCCGTAGCATTTGATACATCGGAGCCAACGTTCCGCCATAAACAATTTCCCGATTATAAAGCTACCCGTGAAGCCATGCCTGATGATCTTAGACCCCAGATTGGCAAGATAAAAGAGGTTATTTCGGCTTACAATATCCCTATGATCGAATCACACGGCTATGAAGCCGATGATATCATAGGTACCCTCGTCAAGCGGGCTGAAAAAGAGGGTGTTAAAAGCTTCATGGTGACCTCTGATAAAGACTACATGCAGCTTATCAACAAGAATATTATGATGTATAAGCCCGCGCGCAGCGTGCTTGGACAGAAAGTAGCTGAAATTGAGGTCATCGGACCCGACGGCGTTAAGGAAAAATTCGGGGTTGGACCCGAAAAGGTCACAGATATCCTCGCCCTGATGGGCGATAAGGTGGATAACATCCCCGGTGTAAAAGGTATTGGTGAAAAAACAGCATCAGCATTGATACAGGAATATGGCTCGCTTGAAAATCTGTATAAGAACATTGATAAGATCACCAAACCCAAACTTAAGGAAAATCTCATCAATTGCAAAAATGATGCATATTTATCAAAGGAGCTTGCTACCATTCACACTGAAATGCCGCTTAAGATCGATTTTCATACACTGACGTATTCAGAAAAGAATGTTGCATTGCTTGAGAAAATGTTTTCAGAGTTTGAGTTTAAGTCCCTTTTAAAAAAGCTGCTTGGCGCTGCTGAGCAAAACGTAAATATACAGGCTGTTTCAGTTGAAGAATCCGCTGAAGTTGAGCAGAAAATTCAGCACGTTGGAGCCATGCAGGATATTAAAACTTTCCCGCATAAGTATTACACCATAAAGACTGAATCTGATTTTAAACGATTGTGCAAGAAGTTGAAATCGACCGATGAATTTGCATTTGATACTGAAACAACAAGCGAAAATGCTATGAACGCAAAGCTTGTGGGACTTTCATTCAGCTATGATGAAGCCGAAGCATTTTACGTGCCGTTAATGTTCAGGGAATCAGCTGAAACGGACCTTTTCGGCAAGCCTGTTAAGCAGAAAGGTAAAAGTGAAGATGTACTTCCTGATCTGAATCTTGATAATATTTTAAGTGACCTGAAACCTGTACTTGAAGATAAAAAGAATGCCAAAATAGGGCAGAACATAAAATATGATATGCTCGTAATGAAAAATTACGGCATTGAGCTTAAGAATGTTGGTTTTGATACAATGATAGCAGCGTATGTTCTCAGGCCTGAATCAAGTTACAAAATGGATAGCCTTTCTGAGCAGTATCTGAATTACAAATGTGTGCCAATTAGTGAGCTCATTGGAGCTGGTAAGGCAGGAACTCAGATCACAATGGACCAGGTGCCGTTCCAGATTGCCTCAGACTACGCTGCGGAAGATGCTGATGTGACCTTAAGGCTGTATCACCGAATTGAATATGAGCTAAAGAAGATAAGTCTTGATAACTTATGCAGAGATATTGAATTTCCGTTGATCGAGGTTTTGGCTGATATGGAATTCACCGGTGTGCGTGTTGATACTAAAATACTGGGTGATATCAACGAAGAGCTAAAGAAAGCTGAAAAGCGGCTTGAGAAGGAAATATACAAGGAAGCCGGAACTGAATTTAACATCAATTCAACCAAGCAGCTTTCTGATATCCTTTTTAACAGACTGCAATTGGCTGCGAAAAAGAAAATTAAAACCGGATTTTCAACTGATACCAAGGTATTGGAAGAGCTGAGAAATGAGCATCCGATTGCGCTGAAGCTGCTTGATTACCGCACAGTCACAAAGCTGCGCTCAACATACACTGAGGGGTTGCTTGAAATAATAAACAAGCGCACTGGTAAGATACATACAAGCTATAATCAAACAGTAGCTGCTACGGGCAGACTATCGAGCGCAAATCCGAATTTGCAGAATATTCCCATCAGAACAGAAATAGGGCGGAGCCTAAGGAAAGCATTTGTACCTGATAAAAAAGGGAACATAATTTTATCCGCGGATTATTCCCAGATTGAGCTTAGAATAATGGCTCATTTATCAGGTGATGAGAACATGATCAAGGCGTTTGAAAAGAAACATGATATCCACACAGAAACTGCTGCCAAGGTGTTTAAGGTCAAGTTAGATAAAGTAGATGCAAACATGCGCCGCAAGGCTAAGGAAGTAAATTTCGGGCTTATATACGGTATCCAGGCGTTTGGATTGGCGCAAAGGCTGAATATTGACCAGCGCGAGGCAAGGGATATCATTCAGTCATACTTTGCTAATTTCCCGACTATCAACAATTGGCTTGAGAAGACAAAAGAATTCGCACGCAAGAAAGGCTACACGGAAACGCTCGCCGGAAGAAGACGCTATCTGCCTAATATTAATAACAGCAATTCTGTGGTTAGACAGCGTGATGAGCGTATTGCCATAAATATGCCGGTACAGGGCACTGCGGCGGATATGATAAAGATTGCGATGATAGATATATATAATGAATTCATCAAAAAGAAGCTCAAATCCAAAATGATACTTCAAGTGCATGATGAATTGGTATTTGATTGCGATAAAAGCGAGCTGGATACTGTTAAGAAGATCGTACATAACAAAATGAAGAACGCAATTAAGATGAATGTCCCCATTGAAGTTGAAATGGGTGAAGGGATAAACTGGTATGAAGCTCATGCATAAGGGATTGTTGTATGTCAGATAAAGCAAAGGGTTGGGTGCTGGTTGTGATTCAATTTACCCTGCTTGGAATAACATTGTTATCAGCGGCATATGAATTCAAATATGCAGGGAGAACTCTTATGCCTGTTGTTCATTACATTGGAGTAACACTTATTTTGATAGGGGCATTGCTGTTCACATTCATACTTATCAGTTTTGGCCAGTTTATGACCCCAAATCCGGTACCCAGAGATAACTCAGTCCTGAAGACAACGGGGATATATAACCTTGTAAGGCATCCGATGTATTTTACTGTATTGGTTTTGCTGCTTGGTGTTGTATTATACTTCCAGGCATTCTATAGCTTCATTTGGCTGGTAATAGCATTCTTATTTTTGGTGTACAAATCAAAACGGGAAGAAGAGTTCCTCTCGAAGAAATTTCCGGATTACCCAAATTATACATACAGGACAAAGCGTATAATCCCATTCATATATTAACAATCACTTTACCCTAATACAGTAAATGCTATATTTATATAGTAATTAATTTTTCATGTTTAAACCTGTTTTACCTACCGTAAATTATTGATTTTTCCGCGATTATTCCCTATATTTGTAATTCAATCACTCAAATAAGTTTTATAAGTTTTAATGGAGAAGGCCTTTTTGGGGAAAAGGTGAGGGTATTCTTCAGACATCATTTGCCAATTTAAATGGAAATTTGCAAATAATATCCGGGGAATAATATTTAATAAAATAAATACTATTTAACCAGAGCTTTCCAATGGATACAAACAAAGTCACTGTAATGATCGTCGGAAACGATGATGAGGAAGTAAAAACATTTACAATTAACAGAACCCTTTTAACTAATTACAATAAATATCTAATTTACGCAGGTTCAGTTTTTACCGCTGCAATTATTTTTTTCTTTGTGGTATTCGCTTATTCAGTTA
>JABFSP010000394.1 GCA_013140565.1 Ignavibacteria bacterium | reverse complement strand
CATTAAAACCTGCTTCATTGAATATTACCGCGGCTTTAGGTTTAAATTCCTCTATTTGCTTTACAAGTAACTCAACATTTGAATTTGCGGAAATATATTTCACTGAAACCGGGAAAGAATTCCGGTTTAGATTCCTGACAACTTCAAGCGTATTTTTACCAATAGAACCAGTAGAGCCTAAAACAGCAATATTCTTCATTTTATCCTGTTAATGCAGTAATTTAGGGTTAATTTTTGAAAGTTAACATACTAATTTTTTGATTGAGAGAATTGGGTGAAATGAGTGAAAAATGAGGTAATTAATAATTTCTGAAAATTGAATTGTTAATATACTATTTATTTAATATGTTAAAAGTAACCTAATGTAATTTGTTATGAAAAAATTATATTTTATCCTTGCTTTAATTTGTATATCATTATCAATAAACGTCCACTCTCAGGATGGCTGGTTTTGGCTTAATCCTTTGCCGCAGGGTAATGCATATATAGATGTAGAATTTACTACAAACAACACAGTATATGTTTCTGCTGCTGGTAATACACTCATGAAATCCACCGATGGAGGTAATTCATTTGTAATAATGACAAACCGCGAATGCGGCGGGACATTAACTTTCATAAATGATCTCACAGGTTTTTCAAGTTCAAGCGGCGGCATTCTAAAGACCACCAATGGCGGAAATAACTGGAGGTATATTCCCGCGCCTGTAGATTATGTTTATAATTTCAGTTCCACTCCGCAAACAATTCTATATGGATTAAAAGATAACAAAGTTTATATAAGCAGTGACCTTGGTGAAAGCTGGAGTTTAAGTTTAACTCCGCTGACCAATAATACAATTAATGCCGTTCATTTCCCTGTTAACAATACAGGTTTTGCCGGGGGAAGCAAACTTGCCATTCTAAACAGTGTCAGAATTTACAAAACTACAAATGCAGGGATAAGCTGGGATACTGTGCCGGTAATATCCAGATACCAGGTAAGATCCATCTTTTTTATAAACCAAAATACCGGTTTTGCCAACACTGATAATAAAATATTAAAAACAACAAACAGCGGTTTAAACTGGGATTCTGTTTATACTTCAAGTTATCAGTATAGTCAAATTGTATTTTTTGATGATATTAATGGTTATCTAAAGGATTCGCAACAATTTATGTTTACAACAAACCAGGGCATTACATGGACTGTTTCGAATTCATATTATAACTCATTTCTGAAGAATATCAATGAAGGCCTGGGAATAGGAACAAACTTCAATAGTAATTTTTTGTATAAGACTACAAATAGAGGCTCTAATTGGAGTTCATTGACAACCGGATTCAGTGATTATTTATATGATGTTACTTTTATTAACACATTAACAGGTTTTACTGCCGGACATAGCATGATATACAAAACAACGAATGCAGGTATTTCATGGCAGAGTTATAATTTGAATATAAGCTCACTCCCGGCTGTTGAAAATATAATGTTCCTTGATCAAAATACAGGTTATGCCGGAATTGATGAAGGCAGAATTGCCAAAACAACCAACTGCGGTATAAACTGGGAAGTGTACCTAACCGGGAACTATGATCATTTGCATGGTATGTCCTTTCCTTCCATTGATACCGGGTATGCTTTCACGAAATATGGTTACTATTTGAAAACAACCAATGCGGGAATAAATTGGGGCGAAAATTCACATTTTACCGGAGAAAATTACCAGGACGTACAATTCATAAATAATTTGACAGGTTTTGCAGGTGGTTATTCAAACTCTCTTGATGTAGGAGTGATCCGCACTACAACGGACGGAGGAAACAACTGGGTATTAATCCATCTCGATAGTATTCTCGTAATATTAGATATATGTACTGCTCAATCCGGAATTTGGTATGCTGCAGGATATGATTACCCGCAAAATGGAATAATATATAAGTCAACTGATCTCGGTGCAACCTGGAATTACAATAAATTTCCTCAAAGGATTTATTCTATTCATTTTCCTTCAGCAATGACAGGATTTGCATCAGCATATAATAACATAACTTATAAAACAACTAATGGCGGCGAAACCTGGTACGCAACATATTGCATTAACAGCGGTGCTTCACAGGGCATTTATTTTTTAGATAATTTTACCGGTTATGCGGTGAGTCCGAACGGTCAAATTATCAAAACCACAACGGGCGGCGGTGTGCTCATTAGCGTTGAACCGCAAAGTTATGTTGTACCGCATACATATAACTTATACCAAAATTATCCGAATCCATTTAACCCCACCACGAAAATTAAATTTGATATTCCCAAAGCTATGAATGCTTCGCTTAAGATATATGATATTCTGGGAAGAGAAGTTTCAATTATCGTAAATGACTTTCTCATTCCCGGCACTTATGCTTTTGATTTTGACGGAAGTAATCTATCAAGCGGAGTGTATTTTTATGTTTTAATTGGTGAAGGGTTTGTTGATTCCAGAAAGATAGTGTTAATAAAATGAATACTTTTAAAAATCTTAAATTCTTCTTATTTCTTTTAATATTAATTAATTGTAAGTCTTTTTCGCAGGATGGCTGGTTTTGGCTGAATCCTTTGCCTCAGGGTAATTGGCTAACAGATGTTGAATTTACTTCGAACAATACAGTGTATGTATCAGGTTACGGCGGGACTATGATGAAATCAACAAATGGAGGAGTTAATTTCGAAATACTGGCAAATAAGGAGTGCGGAAAGCAGATCATTTTCATAAATAACCTCACCGGTTTTTCAAGTTCAGCGAATGGAATATTGAAAACCACCAACGGCGGAAATAATTGGAGGTTTATACCGGCACCGGTTGATTCAGTTTCAGGTTATATTTTATCTCCTGCACCATTATTATATGGCAAGAAAAGCAACAAAATTTACCTGAGCAGAGATCTTGGTGAAAACTGGATCTTAAGTCTGACAGCATACCAAAATGAAATAATTTACTCTTCGTTCTTCCTGAACAGTAATACAGGTTATGCGGTCGGTTCAAAACCGGACCCATATTTAAAAGGAAGAATATACAGAACGACTAGCAGCGGTATCTCCTGGGATACAATCAATGCAGCATTAGCATATGGTTTAAGAAGTGTTAATTTCATTAATTCCAATACTGGTTTTGCAATAACATTCTCTCAGCCGCATTTAATAAAAACCACCAACGGCGGCTATACATGGGTAACGATTCTAAATTTAGTAAATTCAAGCTTTTTTAATGAAATAGTTTTTTTTGATATAAACAACGGTTACATAAAAGGTCCTTACGATATTCTGTGTACTTCTAATCAGGGTTCAAACTGGTATTGGTATTCAACTGGTCCATCAAAAAATACTTTTCTAAAGAATTTAGATGAAGGTTTGGGGATTGGAACTTATGAAAATCAAAACTATCTTTATAGAACAACAAACACTGGCGCAAACTGGTTAAATCTTTCCACAGGCTTTAATGATGACTTTTATGATGTCACATTTATAAATGAATCGACAGGCTTTACCGGAGGATATGACAATATATACAAAACTACAAATGGCGGAACTAACTGGTCTGTGTTTAATTTAGGTTTAGAAATATATGATGGTGTCAATTGCATTATATTCTTAAATAATAATACAGGGTATGCCGGAATTGACGGAGGACAAATTGCAAAAACTACAAATTGCGGTTTGAATTGGCACGTAATTCAGACAATTTCAACTGATTATATTATGGGGATTTCTTTTCCCGATGCAAACATTGGATATGCCATTACATATTGGGGCAGTTGTATGAAATCAACTGATGGCGGTTCTAACTGGAACTATCTGCCCGATGGAAACGGACATAATTTTCGTGATATTATCTTCATAAACAATCAATTTGGATTTTCAGGCGGTTATGATAATGATTCTGATAAGGCAATAGTGAGAAAAACAGATAATGGCGGAGCAGACTGGACAAAATATTATTTAGACTCAATGACTTCAATTAGAGATCTATGTATGACCCCCAACAACAGTTTATTTGCTGCGGGTTATAATTTTAATAGTGGTTTATATAATGGAGTAATTTACAGAACTACAGATTTTGGTAATACATGGCTATATAACAGATTCCCAAAAAGAATTACGTCAATATTCTTTTCATCGGTTCTAACGGGTTATGCGTCAACAGATAACAATATAACTTATAAAACCACAAACAGCGGTGTAAACTGGTTTGCTACTTACTGTTCAAACAATTTTGAATCTTTGGGAATGTATTTTACGAATGATCTGACAGGTTATGCCGTTAGCCCATATGGTCAAATTATCAAAACCACAACAGGCGGAGGTGTGCTCATTAGCGTTGAGCCGCAAAGCTATATTGTACCTCATACTTTTAATTTATACCAAAACTATCCAAATCCGTTTAACCCGACCACGAAAATTAAATTTGATATTCCCAAAGCTATGAATGCTTCGCTTAGGATATATGATATACTTGGGAGAGAAGTTTCAGTGGTAGTTAACGACTTCCTTATCCCCGGCACTTATGCTTTTGATTTTGACGGAAGCAACCTTTCAAGCGGAGTGTATTTTTATGTTTTAACGGGTGAAGGGTTTGTTGAGTCGAAGAAAATGTTGTTAGTGAAGTAAGATTTTGAAAATTGAATTTTGTTGTTGGTGAACTTCTTCTGCAAAAGCAGATTAAGTCATGCAACCTTTCTTTGTGTCACTCAGCAAGGCATAGCACAAATAACGAGAAGGAAATAATTACCCCTACTTCGAACACAACTTCGTTGCGTTCTCTTCTCCCCCTGACAGGGGGAGATTGAGAGGGGGTATTTTTGCAATAACTGCAACCTATAAAACGGACTTCACCCATCACTCAAATACTTCGATTAGAAGTGGCGAATTGTGGACGGAGTGAGACTCTACAATTGAAATTAATATGTAATTTTAGCCGTTTACAGTTAGTAACACGCAAAATATG
>JABFSP010000321.1 GCA_013140565.1 Ignavibacteria bacterium | reverse complement strand
CAGAATATTTATCTGATTTGGAATTGAAAGCGGCCCTAGTGCTTTTAATTTATCAACCATATCATTAATTACAGTTTTAACTTTTTCACCTTCGGAAGCAGATATCCATTCTAGCCGGAATCTTTCATCATCAATTCCAAGCGAGTGGAGCATTCTTTTCAAAAAGCGAAACCTTCTAAGCATTTTGTAATTACCCTCGGAATAGTGGCAATCACCGGGGTGACAGCCGCCGATAAGAACACCATCAGCTCCGCTTGCAAACGCCTGCAATATGAATTGAGGGTCAACCCTGCCGGAACACATTATTCTAATAACCCTTACGTTTGGGGCGTATTTTAGACGTGACACTCCTGCAAGATCTGCTGCGGTATAAGTGCACCAGTTGCAAAAGAAAGCGACTATTTTCGGTTCGTAATTTTTTTGTTTATCAGGCATGTTCAGCCTCCATTTCTTCCAGTTCTATATCTGCAAATTTTAACAGCCCGTCAATTTCACTGAATATCTGTTCATCTTCAAACAGATTCTGAATTATTGAACCAGACGGACATGCTGCTACGCAGGTACCGCAGCCTTTGCATAATGCTTCATTAATAACTGCTTTTTGTGTACCATCGTTAAATGAAATTGCTGAATAAGGACAAATTGGAATGCATGATTTACACCCTGAACAGAATTTTTCGATAATACTTGCGGTATTGGGTTCAAGCTCGATGCTGCCTGCGCAAATGAGTGAAAGCACTTCGGCAGCAGCAGCGCCAGCCTGCGCAACTGAGTCAGGGATATCTTTCGGTCCCTGGCAACCGCCGGCAATGAAAATACCATCAGTAAATGTACTTACCGGTGCAAGTTTTGGATGTCTTTCAAGGAACCAGCCTTCGTTTGAGCAGGAAATATTGAACATTCGTCTTATATCACCGGCATCAGCGCGCGGTTCAAGTCCGACTGCCAATACAACCATATCAACAGGTACCCTGCGAACAACGCCAATCAAAGTATCTTCAACCCTGATTGTGAGTTTGTTCTCTTCTTCGGGAACCAAAGCCCAGTCAGTCACTTCAGATACACGCCCGCGTACAAAATGAACACCTTCTGTCATTATCTTTTCATAAAATTCATCATATCCTTTGCCCGGTGTACGCATATCTATATAGAAGTTATATACCTCAGCGCCAGTGTGTTCTTTTATCAGGTGCGCAAGTTTTAATGAGTACATACAGCAAACCTTTGAGCACCATTTATGAGCTTTCTGGTCACGTGAACCAACGCAGTGGATAATTCCAACTGATTTTGGCTTATTACCATCTTTTGTAACTACTTCCCCGGATGTTGGTCCTGATGCATTTACAAGTCTTTCAATTTCTAACGATGTATAAACATTTGGATATTTGCCGTAACCGTATTGCGGAGAAAGCTCTGCATCATATGGTTTGAAACCTGTTGTAAGTATAACGGTACCTACATTTATTTCTTTGTATTCAGGTACCTGTTTCAGATCAATTGCTTCTCTGTCACACGCTTCAATACAGGTTTTTTTGCATCTGTGGCTTTTGAAATCTATGCATGTTTCAGGATCGAACAATACGACCTGCGGTGTTGCCTGCGGGAAAGGAATATATATTGGTTTACGTTTGCTTAGTTTCTGGTTGAATTCATCGGGATACTTCGCTTCTTTATATATGCATGCATCAATACACTCCATACATCCGACACAAAGCTCTTCTATAACATAACGCGGTTTGCGTTTTATATTTACTTTATAGTTACCAACAAATCCAGAGACTTTTTCAACTTCTGAATATGTCCACATTGTTATGTTGGGATGCGATTTCACAGCGGACATTTTAGGCGTTAAAATACATGCGGCGCAGTCAAGCGTTGGGAATGTTTTATCGAACATTGCCATATGCCCGCCAATGGTTGGCTCACGCTCAACCAGGTAAACATGTTTGCCTGCATTTGCAATTGTAAGCGCAGCCGTTATTCCCGCAATTCCGCCGCCTACTATTAATACATCCGGATTTACCGGAACTGATTTCTTTTCAAGTGGTTTATGGAAAAATACCCTTTGAATAGCAGCACGTGTTAAAGCTTTGGCTTTTTGTGTTGCGGATGATTTATCAGTATGAACCCAGGACACATTTTCGCGGATATTTACCATATGGAAATAATAGGGATTAAGTCCTGCTTTTTCAGCGGCAACACGGAAAGTATGCTCATGTAAAAGCGGTGAACATGATGCGACAACTATTCTGTTGAGACCAAGCTCTTTTATATCCTTTTGTATCAGCTCCTGCCCCGGATCTGAACACATGTATTTATAATCACGTGATATTTTAACTCCGGGCAAAGTTGAAGCGAATTTCTGGACTTCTTCAACATCAACCATAGAGGCAATATTATGGCCGCAATGGCAGACATAAAAACCGATCTTTGGCAAACCATTACCGTTAGTATTAGACATATACCGGCTTACCTCCTTCTATAATCCTGAAAAGATTTTCAGGCTGGGCGAACAAACGGTTTATACCAAGTTTTTTTGGTTCTAAACCAAGAGCCAGCCCAAGAAGCTGCGTAAAATAAATAACATCTATTTTAGTATCTGTTTTGAATTTCTTATCAATGTTTGTCTGATAACACTCAAGGTTGAACTGACACAATGAACATGCCGTTGTAACAACATCAGCCCTTCTTTTTTTCGCTTCATGTAAAATGATGTAGCTTAACGGCAGCGCAACTTCCTGAATAGTACCGGTTAAGCTTGCACCGCAGCAGCGTGTTTTCATTGACCAGTCAACAATTTCAGCGCCGGCGGCTTTAAATAGCCTATCCATTGTGACCGGATTCCTTTGGTCGTCAAATGTTGAGTATGGTCTGACAGTCTGGCATCCGTAATATGACGCAACCCTGATACCTTTTAAAGGTTTAGTGATTCTTTTTGCAATTTCCTGTTCACCAATATCATTAAGAAAAACATCCAGCGGGTGCCTGATCTTTGCTTTAGCTTTATAATCCAATCCGGATTCCTTTAACGCGGCTTTTATAACAGCCATATCTTCAGGGTTTTCCTCAAGGAATTTCTGGGTCTTAAGCAATATCATATAGCATGCGCTGCATGGAGCGACTATATTTACTTCGGCTTCATCTTTCAGTTGTTCTTCGGCAAGCGCAATATTTCTTGCTGCCAGTACAAATGCTTTTTTTTCATCAACAGCCATATACGCTGTCGCGCCGCAGCAATTCCAGTCATTCAGCTCTTCGTATTTTATATCAAGAGCATCGAATACAGCCAATAAAGATTCTTCATAAAGCTTCCCGGTGCTTTTTAAAGAGCATCCCGGATAATATATATATTTCATACGGCAGATGCCTCCTTTAAAGCCGGGGAATGAACTTTAGCTTTATAATTTGATTTATCTTCAACGCTTTGGAGAAGTCTTTTCAGGGATTTTTTATCTTTGATCTTCTCAGTTTTCAGAGATATTCTGCCTCTAACCCATAGCTTGAAACCCAATGCCATATTTTTGAACAGCATGAATGGATTGGTTTTTAGGTACATTTTAATCAACAAAGGACCTTCACTGTTCCTTCCGTTATTTAAAACCTGGTTAAAGAAATTGTTTGCTAAAATTGATGCAGGGGATTTTTTAGGATAATAATTACCCAATATAGACTCTCTTTTCAGAGCATACATTACATCGGTAATTTTTATTCCTTTGGGGCACTCAACGCTGCACGCATAACATGATGCGCATAACCAAACAGTTGAGGATGTTAAAACTTCTTCTTTGAATCCTTCTCTTACCATCTGGATTATTTTCCTTGGGGTATAATCCATATAGTGGCTAACCGGACATGCCGCACTGCAGGTGCCGCACTGAATACAGCCATATAGTTTCTCACCGTGTGCTGATTTGGCTATCTTATCTCTGAAACCCTTATCAAGTTCGCTTTCATACTTGATGCGTCTGCGTATCTCAACAATATCTTTAGCTGCATTATCCAGAGCAAAGGATTCAGCAAATACGGATTTTTTGTCCATAAAGCAGAATTCTCCTTTGAATTTTAGTTTTTACTAGATAATCTTACTTACTAAATGTACGATATTATTAACAGCAATTTCAACCTCGGCAGACAGTTTTGTTCCTGATTCAAATGATGAAGCTTCTATTCCATATATTGTGAGTTCTTGCGGGAGATTACCAAGTGAGGCTGAAAGATATATAGCTTGCGGTACGCTGAACAGATGAGTGGAGAACTTAAAAAGTTCTGAAGGCAATATTGAGCCCGGAGCTGAAAATTCGTGGATTGTTCCCGGTTTTGAGCCTGATTGCACTGCATCAATCAGTATCACCTTTTTTCTTCCGGTCCATTTATTAATAAGTTCGGCGCCATCGCCGTTATTTTCTATAACTTCAATTCCTTTCAGATCATAATTTCTGAGCTTTCTCGCGGCAAGAAGTCCCGCGGCATCATCGCCGCGGTACTCATTGCCTATTCCTATTACCAGTATATCGTGATTATTCATTTTTGATTCAACAGGAAAGTTACTCCCTTTGAATATCTAATTTTAAAAAATGTGTTGCACAAGAAATGCAGGGGTCATAATTCCTTATCGCCTGTTCACATTTCCATACAAGGTCCTTTTCAGGCAGATTGATCAGTGTAGGAACAAAATTCCTGAGGTCATTTTCAATCGTCTTCTGGTTTTGTGATGTTGGAGGAACAATTTTCGCGTCTTCTATCAAACCTTCTGAATTAACCCTGTACCTGTGATATATCATACCTCTCGGAGCTTCGGTACATGCGTAACCGGTCGCTTCTGATGGTTCAACATCAACAGCAGGTTTATCAGGCATCCTGTAATTATCAATTATTCTTAAAGCTTCTTCACATGAATATATCGTTTCAATTCCTCTTACAATAATGCTCTTGAAAGGATTATAACATTCTTTGCCAAGGCCGGTTTCAGCGGCAATTTCTTTGCATAAAGGTGTAAGTTTATCGTAATTCAGGTTGTATCTGGCTATCGGTCCAACAAGATAGTTGCCTCTTTCCCTGATCCTTGAGTGAAGAGCGTGTGAATGCTCTACGTGTTCTTCCCTGAAATGGAAATCATACTGCTCAGGAGAAATATCAATGCCTTTGTTTGAAACAATTCTTCCTTCATTGAACGGGTATTCATCAGGGTGAACAAGCGAAACACATTCATAGTCCTGGAAAAACTCAGGAAAAGTAAGTGTTGCTGCAAACTTTGCGGTTTCAATTGCAGCGTCACGTGCCCAGCAAATATCATCGTGCATTTTCATAAGTTCTTTTCTTGTCGGGACCTTATAGAATCCGCCCACCTTAACATTGATAGGGTGAATTTCTCTTCCGCCGACAAGATTCATAATATCGTTACCAATTTTTTTCAGGCGAAGGGCTTTTTTAACTATATCTGGGTGATCTTTTGCCATCTGAACAACATCATCATACCCAAGAAAATCAGGGGCATGCAGCATATATAAATGCAAAGTATGGCTCTCGATCCATTCACCGCAGTATAAAAGTCTTCTCAGTTCTCTTATTTCCTGGGGGATAGTAACATCAAAAGCATTTTCCATTGCATGAACTGCGCTCATTTGATAAGCCACAGGACATATCCCGCAAATTCTTGCAGTAATATCCGGAGCTTCGCTGTAGGGTCTTCCTCTTAAGAACGCTTCAAAGAAGCGGGGCGGTTCAAAAATCTCAAGTCTGACATCTGCAACTTCGTTATTCTTAATTTTCAGATACAGCGCTCCTTCTCCTTCAACCCGCGCTATATAATCTACTTTAATAGTCTTATTTTTCATTTGCTTCACTTTCTTTTCTAAACGCTTCGGCATATGCATTAAAGCTGCGGAATGCAGTCATTATCTCAAATTTTGTACTGCCCATTTCTTTGAATTGTTTAGCAAGTGCCGATGTATTTGCCGAGTCCATTGGTCCATAACAGCCGAAACACCCGCGATTATAGGAAGGGCATAGCGCATTACACCCGGTTTGTGTAACCGGACCCATACACTGAATATTATGCGCAGTCATAACACAAACATTTCCTTTAAGTTTGCAGTCAATGCAAACGCTATAAGTAGGTATATTCGGTTTCCTGCTGTTTAAAAATGCGTTCAATACTTCAATAAGCTGATATTTGTTTATAGGGCATCCCCTGAGTTCAAAATCAACATGTACAAACGCATTCACGGGAAGAGACCTGTCAAGGGTTGAAATATATTCCGGTGATGCATAAACAATTTTAGTAAATTCCTGTGTATCTTTCCAGTTCCTTAAAGCCTGTATGCCGCCTGCAGTAGCACAAGCGCCAATAGTTATAAGTATTTTGCAATCTTTTCTAATTTGTCTTATTTCTTCAACGTTTCTTGGTGTAGTAATGCTTCCTTCCACCAAACCAATATCATAGGGTCCTTTTAACATTCTGCTGGATGCTTCGGGAAAATAAGCAAGTTCCACGCCGCCCAGCACATCTAACAATTCGTCTTCAGCATCAAGCAGAGAAAGCTGACATCCGTCACATGAAGACATTTTAAAAACAGCCAATTTCGGTTTCTTATTTGCCATTATATTAAAGCTCCTTTATCTCAAAAATATCAGTTACTTTGCTAAAACTGAAAACCGGACCATCTTTACATACAAAACTGGGACCGTACTGGCAGTGCCCGCAAAAACCCAGCGCGCATTTCATATTTCTTTCCAGTGAAACATATATTTCTTTTTCAGTTACTCCGTGTTTAATAAGTTCATCAACAGCATACTTCATCATAATTTCCGGACCGCAAACCATAGCCATTGTCTTTTCGGGGTTAAGCTCAACATAGTTAAGCAGGGTTGTAACCACTCCAACATGTCCGCGCCAGGTGCTGTCTGCCCTGTCAACGGTAACTTCTATCTGAATATCATATTTTTTGCGCCAGCTTTCAAGTTCAACAGGATAGAGAATATCCCTGGGAGTCCTTGCACCATAAAGCAGAACAAACTTTCCGTATTGCTTGCGGTGTTTTAAAATATGGTAAATGGATGGTCTTAATGGAGCCAGACCAATACCGCCAACAATTATACAAATATCTTTACCTTTGGCTTCTTCAAGCGGCCAGCTTGAACCAAACGGACCGCGTAAGCCAATTATATCGCCTTTTTTTAATTTTGAAAGAACATTAGTAACATATCCGACTTTATGTATAGTATGCAGCAAGGAATTTTTTTTGGATGAATCTGAACTTATAGATATTGCTGACTCTCCAACGCCAAAAGCATAAAGCATATTAAACTGCCCCGGCTTATAGCTGAATTCTCTTTTTTCATCGCTATCATAAACAAGCTCTATTGTGAATACATCTTCTGTTTCCCAAAAGATCTTTTTTACCTTTACAGCTTCAGGTGTCATCGGATCTAACTTCATTAAACCTGATTTATTATTGTCCATTTTCCTGAATAATTATACACGTTTATATACATCAAGCAGCTGCATTCTTGTTGATTGCAGACGCTGTTCTAAAATATGTGAAAATCTCTTAAGCATTTCATAACCCATTTTGGGGTCATCGTCGCATTTGTTCCTTAAACACTCGCCATCAAGAGCAATTGCCCTTACTTCTTCGAGCGCGTGAGCTTCGAAATGCCATTTATACGGTGATACAATCCATGACCAGCCGAGTATCTGACCGGGTCCAACAGTTAGTATCCTGAGATTTCCTTTGTCTCTTCCGTTGATCTCTAAAGCCACCTTTCCGGTTCTTATAAGATAGAACTTTTCAGCTTTATCGCCTTCCTTAAAAATAACTTCATCTTCGCGGTAAGCAACATTTGAAGCGCAACCTGTTATCTGCTTCAGGTAGTTTTCATCAAGGTCCTTCATGAATGGATGATTTCTTAAAATTCCTGAAAGGTCTTCCATGTTTTTCTTATTATTGATTTATGATTTTGTTTTTTGGTGAATTTCTTATTTTTTCAACTTCACTTGTTATATCAATTCCAACCGGGCACCACGAGATACACCTTCCGCAGCCAACGCAGCCCGATGTGCCGAACTGATCGATCCATGAGGCAAGCTTATGCGTCATCCACTGGCGGTACCTGGCTTTAGCTGAGGTTCTGAAACTGCCGCCTGCGACTTTGGAATAATCCAGGCTGAAACATGAATCCCACCTTCTCCATCTTTCTGTGTGGTCACCGGTAAGATCCGTTGTATCTTCCATGGTATGGCAGAAACATGTAGGGCAAACCAGCGTACAGTTTGCGCACGAAAGGCAGCGTGTTGCAATTTCTGCCCAGTTCGGATGATCGTGATTGTGATATAAAAGCTCTTTTATACCGGCAGTATTCATTGAGCGCTTCATGCTAAGCTCGGCGGATGCTATTGCTTCATCTGCGGCTTTTATCTGCTGCTCTGTGGCTGTTTGTGCATCAAGCATTTCGGTAAGTTCTTTCCCTTTTTCGGAAGCCTCATCGAGCACAAAATAATGCCCTTCTTTGTTGATTACTTCGGTTAAGGAAATATCAAAACCATCTTTTGCTTTTGGTCCTGATTTCATGGATACACAAAAGCACGTAGATGCTGATTGTGTACAGTTTACGGATATAATAAAAATATTGTTCCTGACGTTATTGTAATAACTATCAGTATACATATCATTATTAAAAACCTTATCCTGGATAAAAATTGCCTTGAGCTCGCATGACCTTACCCCAAGAAACGCATACTTTGGAACCGGTTCATCAGAATGATTTATTTTGAATCCCCTGCCCTCGCGCCCGGCTTCCCAAAGTTTCATTCTTTGCGGAAACAGAAATTTTTTCCATGATTGCGGCCCGACAACATAACCAAAAAGAGAATCATCATTGCGTTTTACCAGCTTATATGATCCTGCTTCCTGTTCATCTCCCCATCCAACCGGAAGATCATTAATGCTTTCAATTTCATCATATACAATTGCACCATCTTTAACGATAGGTCCAATAACAGTATAGCCGTCTTTTTTTAGAATACCAATAATTTTATCTAAATTACTTTTATCTATTGTTTTCATTGCTTCATTTTTCCATGAACAGCAATAACAGTTGAATTAAGTCCGCCCCTTGGGGTAAATTCACCTTTTACTTCCATCCATTTAGGCTTTAATAAACCAACCAGGTCATCTAAGATCCTGTTGATCACATTTTCGTAAAATATTCCTTCATTGCGAAACGATTGTAAGTAGAATTTGAGAGATTTGAGCTCGACGCATTTTTTTTGGGCTATGTAAGAAATAGTGATCACGCCAAAATCCGGCTGACCTGTTTTGGGACAAACAGAGGTAAATTCATTGGCATGATGAATAATAAGGTAATTTCTTTGTGGAAAGGAATTATCAAATGCCTCTAAAAGGCTTGTTTTAGCCGGGTCGGTTTTAACGGGATTGAACTTTTTCATAGTTTACATGTTCCTTTAATAATTTTACTTGATTTACAGCAAAATTATCAAAATTTGCTCAAAAAACTATCCATCTTACACTTCAAAAATATCATTTATATTCCTGATTTATTATGACGCAAATCATAGGTTTTATGCCCAAAAAGTTGTTATTTTTAAAAAAATTTTGTTTCAAAATCTAAATAATACTGCCATGAAATCAAGATTTACACTATTAATAATAACACTCTTGCTTACAGGTACAATATTTTCCCAGATGCCATTGAAAAAGGGCAGTGAACTCTGTTCCGAAAGGAAAATGTCATTACCGCAATCATTCTATGAAAACGACTCACCGGGATCTCCGAAGCATACTTTTGATGTACTTGACTATAAAATGAATCTTGATATCAGGAATTGTTTCATTTCTCCATATCCAAGATCATTTACAGGAACTATAATAGTAAAATTCAGAATTGATACAGCATTAAGTTCAATTAATCTGAACGCTGTAAATACTTCAATTGTTGTTGCATCAGTTGGTATGAGCGGTGTATCTTTTACTCATTCAGCAAACATACTGACCGTAAACCTGAACAGGCAGTATAATCCGGGTGAAGTAACAGAAGTACTTATCAACTACTCACACAATAATGTAAGCGATGGGGCAATTTATGCAGGTAACGGCGGCTTCTTTACAGATGCAGAACCTGAAGGTGCAAGAAAGTGGTTCCCTTGCTGGGATAAACCTTCTGATAAAGCGACTGTTGATATTACACTAAAAGTTCCGGCTAATGTTAAAATAGGTTCTAACGGCAGACTCAATGATTCAACGCTTACAGGTGATACATTATATTATCACTGGATAAGCCGTGACCCTGTAACAACATACTTAACAGTTTTAACAGGAAAAGTAAATTACAATTTGAATATTATTTACTGGCCAAAGATTTCCAATCCATCTGAACTGGTTCCAATCAGATTCTATTCCAATTCAGGTGAGAACCCTGCATCGATGATAGCAATGTTCCCTAATATGATAACTCACTTTTCACAGAAATTTGGTGAACATGGATTTGAAAAGAACGGATTCACAACAGCTCCTGCTTCCGGATTTACATGGGGCGGAATGGAAAACCAGACACTAACAACTTTATGCGCTAACTGCTGGAGCGAAAATCTTATGTCACATGAATTTGCACATCAGTGGTTTGGCGATATGATATCACCCGCAACCTGGGCAGATATATGGCTTAATGAAGGTTTCGCAACATACAGTGAAGCATTGTGGTATGAAAAAACCGGCGGATATTCATCCTATAAAAGTGATATTAATAGTGATGCAAGCGGGTATTTAAGCGGAAACCCGGGCTGGCCTATTTACAATCCTGATTGGGCAATTAACACGCCTCCGGTTGGAACACTTTTTAATACAGCAATTACATATAATAAAGGAGCATGTGTACTTCATATGCTCAGATATACTGTTGGTGATTCCGCAACATTCTTTAATATCCTGCGCGCCTATGCAACAGATACTGCAAATTTTAAACACAAAAGTGCTGCTACAGATGATTTCGCCGCAAAGATAAGTCAGACTTACGGACAGGACCTGACCTGGTTCATTAACCAGTGGGTTAAGCAGCCAAATCACCCGGTTTATGCGAACTTATACCAGTTCAATAATAACGGCAATGGCACATGGAATGTTGGGTTCCAGGCAATACAAACACAATCAAACACACCGTTCCACAGGATGCCGTTAACGCTCAGGATCACATTTGCATCCGGACCTGATACAACTTTCAGGGTTGATAATACCGCAAACAGCCAGATTTGGATATGGACCTTTAACCGCCAGCCGACTGCGTTCGCATTTGATCCGAACAATGACATCGTTCTTAAAACAGGCTCAACAGTTGCGGGAACAGTCCCCGGAGTAACAGGAATATCATCAACAAACAATGAACTGCCAAGCGTTTTTGCGCTGATGCAGAACTATCCAAACCCGTTTAACCCTGTAACAAATATCAGGTTTGATATTCCGAAACGTTCGAACGTTACATTGAGTGTTTATGAAATAACCGGGAGAGCAGTAAGTGAAATATACAACGGCTTAAGCGATCCTGGTAAATATACCGCAGATTTTAACGCATCCGGACTTGCTTCAGGTGTATACTATTATGTTATTACAGCTAGCTCAGAAAGCGGAGACGTTTTATTTAAAGATGTAAGGAAAATGGTTCTGGTTAAATAAAATTAACAACTTAGTTTTTTATCAAAGGCGTTCAGTTACCTGAACGCCTTTTTTTGTGCCCAAAAAAGAGTTATTTTAAGTAAAATCCATCTATAAGAATTGAATAAAGACAATATGAAATTCAAAGTATACTTTTTGCTGATAGCCCTGTTATTTCCACTCACATTATTTTCACAAATAGAAAATAAAAAAGGAAGCGAGCTTTGTTCGGAGAAAAAACGTTCTTCGACGAACATTTTTTTCGAAGGCGATTCGCCTAATTCACCAAAACACTCGTATGATGTGCTGGATTATAAACTAAATCTGGATATAAGAAACTGCTTCATCACACCCTTTCCAAGATCATTTACAGGAAGTATAGTAGTTAAATTCAGGATCGACACTGCACTCAGCTCAATAAATCTGAACGCGATCAATTCATCAATTGTGGTAAGCTCTGTTGGTTTAAGCGGAGTTTCATTTACTCATACAGGAAATATCCTGAACGTAGTACTCAACAGGGTTTATAACCCCGGTGAAGTTACCGAGGTACTTGTAAATTACTCTCACAACAACGTTGTTGATGGTGCAATATATACCGGCAGCGGCGGTTTTTTTACAGATGCGCCGCCTGAAGGTGCGCGGAAATGGTTCCCCTGCTGGGATAAACCTTCCGATAAAGCAACTGTGGATATAACATTAAAGGTTCCTGCAAATGTTAAGATTGGTTCAAACGGAAGACTGAATGATTCAACGGTAACAGGTGATACTTTATATTATCACTGGATAAGCCGTGACCCGGTTGCAACCTACCTTGTAGTATTGACCGGCAAAGTGAATTATAATCTGAATATTGTTTACTGGCCAAAACTCTCAAATCCTTCTGATAGCATACCTCTTAGGTTTTACTTTAATACAGGTGAAAATCCAACAGCCATGCAGAACGCTGTTGTGAACATGACAACATATTTTTCACAGAAATTTGGTGAACACGGTTTTGAAAAAAACGGATTTGCAACAGCACCGGCACCCGGTTTCAATTGGGCGGGAATGGAAAACCAGACACTTACAACTTTGTGTCCCAACTGCTGGAGTGAAAACCTGGTAGCTCATGAATTTGCGCACCAGTGGTTCGGCGACCTGGTTACCTGCGCAACATGGGCGGATGTATGGCTTAACGAAGGCTTTGCAACATACTGTGAGTCCTTGTGGCTGGAAAATACCGGCGGATACACTGCGTATAAAAATGATATTAACATTACAGCTGCGGCGTACCTGAACAGTAATCCGGGTTGGCCAATTTACAATCCGCAGTGGGCAATTGTTACACCTGATATAAATACATTATATAATACTGCTATTACATATAATAAAGGAGCTTGCGTACTGCATATGTTACGGTATGTACTAAATGATACAACTGTATTCTTTAACTGTCTGCGCGGATATGCAATGGATACTACCGATTTTAAATATAAAACAGCTACAACTGATGACTTCACTGCTAAGATTAGCCAGATTGCCGGACAGGATCTCTCGTGGTTTATGGACGAGTGGGTTAAACAACCTAATCATCCGGTTTACGCTAACCTTTACCAATTCGCTGATCTAGGCAATGGCAGCTGGAATGTCGGATTCCAGGCAAAACAAACCCAATCAAATACCCCCTTTCACAGAATGCCTTTGACAATCAGAATTACATTCGTATCAGGACCTGATACTACTTTCAGGATAGATAATAATACAAACAATCAAATATGGATATGGACATTTAACCGGCAGCCAACTGCTTTTGCATTTGACCCGAACAATGACATAGTTTTAAAGACCGGGACAACAGTTGCCGGGGTTGTTGCAGGAACAATTGGTATATCTGTAAACAATACCGAACTGCCAAAAGTATTTTCACTGAAGCAGAACTATCCGAATCCGTTTAACCCGGTTACGAACATAAAATTTGATGTTCCAAAACGTTCTAATGTGGTGCTGCGTGTTTTCGATATCACAGGCAGAGTGGTAACTGAAGTGTATAACGGGCTAAGCGAACCAGGAGTGTATACAGCGGATTTTGACGCGGTAAATTTGGCATCAGGTATTTACTACTATGAAATAGCGGCTACTTCCGAATCAGGCAGTATATTGTTTAAGGATGTTAAAAAAATGGCAGTTGTAAAATAAATCTGTTTCCGATTCCAAAACCACGGTTTGGGAATCTATTCTAAAGGCGTTCAGTAAATTGAACGCCTTTTCTATTTTTCGTATTATTTTCAGTAATTTGATAATAAATCGCCAACTATCATTTAAATAATTGATAATTATCATACTTTGACAAAAATTAATTGACTATTTTAATAGAGCTATTTTAAGCAATTTTTAAGAATCTACTGAACTTGTTTTAAGATTTCGCGGCATATATTTGTATCAATCTATTCAATTACTTGATGACTGATACAGAAAAAATGCCGTATATCCCGTTTACAAATGATGAATTACCAAAAGTTGAATCTGTTTTTACCATAGATAATGTACTTAATGAAGTTATGAGAATTCTGATCGTAGAAGACGAAAAAGGAATTTCAAATTTTCTAAAAGACGGACTTGAAGAAGAGGGTTTCGCTGTTGATTTCGCCGGTGATGGCAGAAAAGGGCTGGAGCTGGCTTCATCAAATGACTATGACCTGCTTATATTTGACTGGATGCTTCCGGGGCTCAGCGGAATTGAGCTCTGTCGTGAATTCAGAAAACTGAATCAAACATCTCCCGTTATTTTCCTAACAGCCCGCGATGCCGTACAGGATGTTGTTTTCGGTCTTGAAGCCGGGGCCAATGATTACATGAAGAAACCGTTTGAATTTGATGAACTATTGGCGCGCATTAGGGTACAACTAAAGACAAGATCAGGAGAACAAACAGTTCTTAAACTTGGTGATATTGAAATGAACCTTGATACACACCGGGTATTCAGAAATTCAAAAGAAATTGAGCTTACGCCAAAGGAATTTTCACTGCTTGAATATCTTATAAGGAATAAAGAAAAAGTATGCACCCGTACGAATATTATTGAACATGTATGGGATATACATTTTGATTCTGATACATCGATTATTGATGTATATATAAATTTCCTCAGGAAGAAACTTAATCCCGGCGGAAAAGAGAAAGAACTTATCCATACTATAAGGGGAGTTGGTTACATCACCCGGGATAAATAACCTGTATTATAATTGAATATAAGCCTGAGAAATAGAATAGCACTGTTCTATCTGAGCGCAACATCGGTAATTACATTACTGCTGTTTGTTGTTATATACCAGGTTGTTTACAATACTTCTTTTAAAAATCTTGACGAACGCCTTGAGTTTGAAGCCCTTGACATACTGGATGATATTGATATGAACCTTGATACAGTATATTTTATTGACGAATCCGAATGGTCAGAAAAGGAGCATTCAGATGTTGAAGTATACCCTATATTTGCAGAAGTTACAAATATTGAGAAGAAATCTGTAATAAAAACTCCAAACCTTAAGAGCAATTCGTTAAGTATAACCCCGGGCATTACAGAAAATTTCAATTCCCGCCTTTCTGAAAAACAGATCAGGCAGCTCCAGCGGCCAATTCTTAATAAAAAAGGGAAGCTTATAGGTTATATCATAATTGCAATTCCGGTGGAAGGAGCAATAAATGTTATAAACAGTTTAAAGAATGTTCTGTTTATCAGCTATCCTGTTTTGCTTTTGATCCTGTTCCTTATTTCCCGATACATTGCCGGAAAAAGCATTACACCGCTTATAAAAATAAATGAAGAAGCTCAAAAGATCACAAAAGAGAGTCTCGGGACAAGGATTGACCTGCCAAAGAACAAAGATGAAATCCATGAATTAGCCGGAACAATTAACGGTTTGATGAACAGGCTTGAAGATGCCGTATTACGTGAAAAACAATTTACAGCAGATGCATCACACGAGCTTCGCACTCCCCTTTCAGTCATAAAAGGAACACTTGAAGTACTGATAAGAAAACCCAGGGACGTCTCACAATATCAAAATAAGATTCAATATTGCATTAAAGAAGTTGACCGAATAGGTGTTCTCATAGACCAGCTTTTAATGCTGGCCAGGTTTGAAAGTCAGGAGGTACATTCAAATGAAATTGAAATTGAGCTGAATCAAAGCGTTCAATATTGTATCCATAGACTAAGTGAATACGCTGCTGATAAAGGTATCGTTATTAATTTTTATGAAAAGAATAAATATTTTGTTTGCGCAGATCCCTCGCTGATTGATATTATTCTTGAAAATCTATTATCTAATGCCATAAAATACTCAAATGAAAGCAAACAAATTGATATCACCCTGAACGAGACAAAAAACGAAGTAACCTGTTCAATAAAAGATTATGGAATAGGTATGAGCCCGGAACAGATCAAGCGGGTTTTTGACAGGTTTTACAGAACCGATGAAGCAAGGAGCACTGAAGCAGGAGGACATGGAATAGGTATGGCAATTGTTAAAAGGCTTGCTGACCTTCAAAAAATCAAAGTGAGTTTCTCCAGCGAAATCCTTAAAGGTACGAAAGTTTCACTTACTTTTAGTAAGAAAAAAACCAATAAACCTTTATTTTTACAATAGTTTAATTTTTTAGCGTTTTTTAAGAATCCATTAATACTGCATTTAGGATAGCGGGGTTAATTTTGTATGTATTAAAATATGATAATAGCCCTGATGGTTTACCAAGTGCAGCACGAATAAGAGATAACAAAAAATATATATAAAAATATAAATAAATCAAATAATGAAAAAAACTAACACTTCTTCCAAATCGATAAAAATTATCAATCATGCCATTGGTATATTGATGTTTATTTTAATTTTTGCTTCTCAAATTTATTCTCAGGGCTGGGCTCCATTAGGAGGCGGAACAAATTGGGAATATTCATTAGTGGTATATAACAATGAGCTTTATGCCGGTGAGCAAAGCGGAAGCGGCGGACACGGACTAAAAAAATTTGATGGTACTTCATGGAGTGATTTTGGCGGGATCAACGGGACCGTAAATGCACTGGTTGTTTATAATGGAAATTTAATAGTAGGCGGTTCATTTACACTGGCAGGCGGTCTGGAAATGAAAAACATCGCTCAATGGGATGGCGTTGAGTGGGCTGATGTCAGTGGCGGACCTAACAGTATTGTTTCTGCATTAACCGTATACAACGGTGACCTGATAGTGGGAGGTTACTTCACCGCAGTAGAAAACATGAGTGCAAATCATATTGCAAAATGGAACAGCAATGGCGGCTGGGTTGCGTTAGGCAGCGGAACAAATTCACAAGTTATGGCATTAACAACATACAATAATAAATTAGTTGCCGGAGGATTCTTTTCTACAGCCGGTGGTGTTTCTTCGAGTCACGTAGCACAATGGGATGGTTCAGGCTGGTCATCAATTGGATCCGGTATTCCCGGTATTGTATATTCAGTAGCTTCCGGCAACGGTAAATTATATGCAGGAAGTCTATCTACATCATATCAGTGTATTGCCGGTTGGGATGGCACATCGTGGTCAAACCTTGGCAGCGGAGTCGGCGGCGGAACATACCCATACGTTTTTTCGATAATAGTTCACGGGACTGACGTATATGCAGGCGGGTTATATTCAACAGCAGGCGGTCAGACTGTAAACGGTATTGCAAAATGGAATGGTACAACATGGTCGGGTCTGGGCAGCGGTTTTGGTTACGGCAACGCATGCGGAGCATTTGCAATGTGTATTTTTAACGGTAAACTTGTTTGTGGCGGAATATTCAGCTCACCTTATAGTAACGTAGCACAATGGGATGGTTTATTGACGGGTGTTAACAATACAAATACAACAATTCCCGACAATTATTATTTAGCACAGAATTATCCAAATCCGTTTAACCCGACTACAAATATTGATTTCAGTATCCCAAAATCAGGCTTGGTAAAACTAACTGTATTTGACGGAACAGGACGCGAAGTAGCACAGATCGTGAATGAAAATCTCGCAGCAGGAAGCTATTCATACAGTTTTAAAGCCGCAGGTCTTGCAAGCGGAGTGTATTTTTATATGCTTAAAGCGAATGATAATGTTGAAATAAGGAAAATGATCCTTGTTAAGTAAATTATACGAAACAATTTATAATTCAATTTTTGTAATGAATAAAATGAAAACCACGGGAAAATTAATTTTACTTTTAATCACAGTACTTATATTAACTGCCAATAGTACCCGCGCCCAATGGGAAAATATTTCAGCCGGCATTGGCAACAGACCGGTTTACTCATTATATAACAATAACAATTATATTTATGCCGGGACTTCAAATCACGGGATATACCTGTCATCTGATGACGGTTCAAGCTGGAGCCCGGCAGGAGTTAATTATTTTAATATTACGTATGCTATGACAGAATTTGGCGGTTATCTCTACGCGGCGTGTGAGCTTGGTGTGTGGAGAACTTCAAATAACGGGGCATACTGGAGCTATACCTCATTAAACAATACAACAATGTATTCATTAGTATCAAACCAATCACGTGTATTTACCGGATCACATAATTCCGGATTATTCTATTCCGCAGGTGGTACAGGCTGGTTCATTAGCCAGTTAAACACTCAGAGTGTAAAGGCGCTGGCTATTAACGGGAATTTTTTACTTGCAGGATGCGGGAACTCCGAGGGTGTATTTATATCAACAAACAACGGGACAAACTGGTTTTCAAGTTCGTTAAATTATAAATCAGTTTACTCTTTAGCGTTAAACGGCAACATTGCCTTTGCAGGTACTGGCAGCGGAGTATATATTTCTACTGATAGCGGATATACATGGACTCAAACATCATTGAATAATGAATTGGTATATTCTTTAGCAGTAAGCGGGAACACAGTAATAGCAGGAACAGAGCTGCATGGTATTTATGTTTCTGAAGATAATGGTGTAAGCTGGATTCAAAAGAATGAAGGGCTGGGTAATATTACAATACATTCACTGCGCATAGCGAATAACTACATTTTTGCGGGAGCATCTATAAATGGGGTATATAGAAGACAAATCGGTAATCTTGTTGGCGTAAACCCCGTATCCACTGAAAACGCTAAGGATTTTTCTCTTTCTCAAAACTATCCTAACCCATTCAATCCTATTACAAACATAACATACGATATTCCGAATCGTTCTAACGTCGTTTTAAGAATATTTGATGTTAGCGGTAAACAGGTTTCTGAAATTCTTAACGGCTTAAGCGACCCCGGAAAATACACTGTTGCTTTTGATGCAACAAAACTGGCTTCCGGTGTTTATTTCTATGAGCTTTTAGCCGCCTCAATTGCCAATGGAGATATATTTAAAGATGTTAAAAAAATGGTAGTCGTAAAATAAAAAATAGATTTTCATTCCTCGCTCCCTTTAGGCGAAAGCAGGAGTCTTAACCAAAAGGCATTCAATTAAATGAACGCCTTTTTTTATCGATTAATGATAGTATATTTTCATTATTTTGCTGAACAAGTTAATGTAAATAAACAAGCTGAATGAAAATTCTATATATATTCCTGATGCTTTTATTACTTTCCTCTCCGGATATTTTTTCAGATCCAATGAAAATTATCACTTTTGAAAAAGATTCAACTGATATTTCAACAACAGATTATGACGGTCCCTATATTATTTACAGAAATGGTTCAGCCATAGTAAAACAGGTAGTAAAAGGCACGAGTGGCTTTTACTGCAAATCAGATTCTGTTTCGGGTGAGGTAAAAGGAAAATTGATAACCTGCACTATAAATGATTCCCTTTCTTTCGTAACAATCATAAAAGAATCTTTAGTTAATGAAAATTCGGTTTTTGAAATGCCTGAAAAACTGATAGCAGTTTCAGATATAGAAGGCAATTTTGCGGCATTCAGGGATTTTTTGATAAATAATCAGGTGATTAATCCTGAAAATCAATGGATATTTGGGCACGGACACCTTGTTTTAGTTGGAGATTTTTTTGACCGTGGATTAAACGTGACTGAATGCCTGTGGTTCATATATCATTTGGAGCAGGAAGCCGTTAAAAATGGCGGATACGTTCATTTTATTCTTGGAAACCATGAAATAATGAATATGAATGATGACATAAGATACGTAAGAAATAAGTATTTTGAAAATGCAAAGTTAATGAATGAAGATTACAGGAATCTTTTCAAACAAAACACGGAGCTTGGCAGATGGCTTGAGACAAAGAACATAATAGAAAAAATTGGGCCATACCTTTTTCTGCATGGAGGCATCTCAGAAGAGTTAAACATGTTAAATCCTGCTATTACGGATATAAATACAATATCAAGGAACTATTATTTCAATAGCAAGGCTGCCCGCGAAAGCGGCGATACAATAATAAGCACAATTTTCAGATCAAAATTTTCGCCATTCTGGTACAGGGGTTACGTCGAAGAAACCATAAAGGAGAACTCGCTTACCTTAACCATGAAAATATTTGATGTTAACAAGATAATTGTTGGCCATACAATGGTTGATGATGTTAGGTATTTTTATAACAGTAAAGTAATTGCAATTGATACTGATCATGCTTCCGGTGATACCGAAGGTTTATTGATAGAGGGTGGAATTGAATACAGGGTAGATAAAGCAGGGAACCGAATTAGTATCAGGTGAACCCCCGATATCAATACTAAGGCAGAGAAGGTCAAAGTTTTCACAGATGATGACGCAGGAATCCGGTAGCTATAACATATTAGCGTTCAGAATTGTGTATAGAAGAAAGGATTCTTTTCTACCATCAAAATTACCTTTAGGGCAATTGATGCAAATGATAGAAACAGCATCAGGAACAGTATGGTATACTTCAGTAATACTGTATTATTTACTTTTGTGTAAATGTTTTTTAAAATATTCATATAGTTTTTCTCCCAATAGTTTATTACCCAATTCGTTTAAATGACCGTTTTGATTGAGTCTGTTTTGTTTTGTCATTACTTCCATATCTGTATAGCAATTGATATCATTCTTACCGCAGAACTCAGCAAGCTCGTTATTCAATGATTCTTTTGGCATTATAGATACC
>JABFSP010000203.1 GCA_013140565.1 Ignavibacteria bacterium | reverse complement strand
GATAATAATATCAAAGATAATATTAATAACAATTTCAAATGTTTTGTCGATAACGACAGGAACGGAATTCCCGACTAAGACTTTTATTATTCACATTTTTTACAACGGACATTACATTTCATGTAATGTCCGTTTTTTTATTTCCCTGCGAAAAAGTGATTTTATATCTATCACACAAAACGAATTTCATTCTAAATTTTGATGTTCATTACGATTTATTGTATTTTATTTATCGGAATTAACCGTTAATTTCGAAGTACAATAATTGATTATTTGAACGGAATAAGTTTTTTATATGGATAACCTGTTAATTTCGCCAAAGGAAGTAAAAGATCACCTCAATTCACCTGAAAACGGGTATATTTTGCTCGATATAAGGAGAGAAGATGAATATAAGGACTGGAATATTAAAGGAAGTATAAATATCCCTGTAAATGATCTTATTTCTGATGGAAATTTCCTCGGAATTAAAGAAATGCTCCGGGCCCTTCCGATGGATAAAATGATAATTACTATTTGTGCCAAGGGTCTGAATTCGCAGGTTGCAGCATCGGTTCTTAGGGAAATGGGCTATAATTCCGTTAGCCTTGAAAAAGGAATGAAGGGATGGAATGAGAATTTCGATATTTATAAACTTGATTTCACCAATTTTACTGTAATTCAATTCGTTAGAATAGGTAAAGGATGCCTTTCTTACCTGCTTATAGATAAAAAAACACAGCAAACAGCTTTAATTGAACCAGCCGTATTTATTGACGAGTACGAAGATTACATCAGGGCCAACGGCCTTGAACTGAAATTCATAATTGATACACATGCTCATGCAGATCATTTTTCAGGCGGAATGGAACTTGCAAAGAAGTTGAATATGGATTACTATGTTAATGAAATAGAAGTAGATAAAGTGTTTCAGTTTAAGTCATTAAAGGATATTCCGGATTTTACAATTGGCAGTACCTCTTTTGAAGTGATAAGTACACCCGGTCACACAGACGGGAGCGTTTCATTCCTTGTTAATAATGAAGCTTTGTTATGCGGAGATCTTTTGCTGCTGGAATCACCCGGCAGGCCGGATCTTGCACGTACAAAAGAAGAAACTACAAAGGGTGCAGCGATCCTGTTTGATACCCTGCAATCAATAATGAATAAACTAAGCGATAAAGTTAAAATATTTCCCTCGCACTTTACTAAAACAGAGATAAGACCGGTTATGATGTCACTTGGTGAGCTGAAAGCCGCGTCGAAACCGCTTAGAATGACAGATAAGCAGGAATTCATGGATTACATTACATCAAATATTCCGGTAACTCCCCCAAATTACGAAACAATCAAAAAATTTAACAAAGCAGGCGTTATGATCCCGTTGGATTATGCTGAGGACCTTGAAATTGGTCCGAACCGCTGTGCAGCCAGATAAAATAATAAAATGTTAGTTCCAAAACTCTTCACTACACTCAAAACTTACAATAAAAACCTCTTTTTTAGCGATGTTTCATCAGGTGTAATAGTCGGAATCGTAGCCTTACCGCTTGCAATTGCATTCGGTATTGCCTCAGGGGTTTCGCCCAATAATGGTCTCATAACAGCAGTAATTGCAGGATTTATTATATCAGCGCTTGGCGGAAGCCGCGTGCAAATAGGTGGGCCTACCGGTGCATTTATTGTGATTGTGTACGGGATAGTTCAAAAGTATGGGATGGATGGCCTTATGATTGCTACAATCATGGCGGGAATAATGCTTGTATTAATGGGCTTTATGAAACTCGGAACACTCATCAAATTCATTCCCCTGCCGATAATTACAGGTTTTACTTCCGGAATAGCGCTAATTATCTTTACGACTCAGATTAAAGATCTGCTGGGGCTTAACATACCCAATCTTCCATCAGAATTTTTAGCGAAAATTCCGGTTTACATAAGCAACATAACTGCCTTTAATATTGATACGATAATCGTATCAGCTATATCACTTTTTACTATTATCTTTCTTGGGAAATTTCTTCAAAAAATTCCATCAACCTTTATTGCTTTAATTTTAGGTACATTAGTAGTTTATGTGTTTGGGCTTGAAGTAGATACAATTTCTACCCGGTTTGGCCAGTTAACAAGTTCTATTCCTTCTATCAGAATGCCTGAAATATCCTTTGATATAGTCTATAATCTTGCCGGTCCGGCGTTCACAATCGCAATGCTTGGAGCGGTTGAGTCACTTCTTTCAGCAGTAGTTGCTGATGGTATGATAGGCGGTAAACACAGGTCTAACATGGAGCTTATTGCAAATGGTGCAGCGAACATTGTAGCGCCATTTTTCGGGGGTATCCCTGCAACGGGCGCAATAGCAAGAACCGTAACAAATATCCGCAATGGCGGCAAAACTCCTGTTGCCGGAATCACTCATTCAGTGGTATTACTGCTTATTTTGCTCTTTTTCGGGCAGTATGCAGGTATGATACCAATGTGTGTTCTGGCATCGATCCTTATGGTAGTAGCGTATAATATGAGCGAGTGGCGTGAATTTAAAGCGCAGCTTAAAATGCCCCGAAGTGACGTAATTGTACTTATAACAACATTCCTGCTGACAGTTATATTTGATCTTACTGTTGCTATTGAAGTAGGTATTGTGCTTTCTGCAATGCTTTTTATGAGGAGAATGGCTGCAGTAACGAATATCGGGGTAATAAGCCGTGAATTTGATGAAGGTCTTGAATCTGAAGATATCGGAGCTAACTCGATCCAGGGAAAAAATATTCCGGAAGGGGTACTCATTTTCGAGATCGATGGTCCATTCTTTTTTGGTGCAGCCAGTAAATTTAAGGATGCAATCAGGTTTGTTGGTAAAACCACAGATGTTCTTATTTTGAGGCTTCGTAAAGTCCCTGCAATTGATTCGACAGGCATTGCAACACTCGAAGATTTTTATTATGATTGTAAAAAGAGATCAACAATTCTGATACTTTCCGGGCTTCACGCACAGCCGATGTTTGCCTGTGAGCATGCAGGTTTGCTTGATAAAATTGGCGAAGTGAATATTAGGGGCAATATTGATGATGCATTGAACAGGGCGAGAGAGATTTTGGGGCTTCCCCCGGAGAATGTTATTGCAGAAAAAGAAAGCTCTATTGAAAAGTAAGTTAAGTATGTAAAGATCATGATAAAGACATTCGGTTTAACACATATCAGCCTGAGTGTATCGGATATTGAAAGGTCTTACTGCTTTTACCATAATATTTTCGGGATACAGGAATACTGGCGGGATGATAATACCATTCATGCTTCGACCCCTAGCTCACACGACGTCATTACTTTCATAAAGGGAGAGAAGATAAATAAAGACGGCATAAAAAATGACGGCATAAATCATTTTGGTTTCAGATTAGTTAACCCTCTGGATATAACAAACGCGGTAATTGAAGTTGAAAAAGCAGGCGGGAAAATAATTGAAAAAGGAGAATTTGCTCCCGGAGTCCCGTTTGCTTATGCATCTGACCCGGATGGTTACATTTTTGAAATTTGGTATGAATAATTAAATAAAAAATAAAGGATTCCTGCGTAAGAGCCGGAATGAGGACTTAATGAAATTAAAATATATCAACGATATTAACCCCGCGACAGGTAAGGTTTTCGCTAAGATAAAGTGCTCAACCGAAAAAGAGATTGACCGGTCAGTTGAAAAAGCCCGCAAAGCACAAAAGAAATGGGCTGCTTTGACACTTCCACAAAGAAGCAGAATGCTTGAAGCCTGTGCTAAGGATTTTGTTAAGCAGAAAGAAAAAATAGGCAGGATTATCACTGATGAAATGGGCAAATTGTACAAGTCTGCGGTTGGTGAAACACATGCTGTTGCATACGGAATCAGGGAAACAATAGTACAGGCTAAAACAGCGCTTGCAGTTGAGAATCTGAAGGAAGAAAACTTAAGGACAGAACTTCACCGCACACCGATTGGTGTCTGCGCCATTATTACGCCGTGGAACTTCCCGGTAAGTATGCCTGAAACACTGCTCTCCCCTGCTTTGATTGCAGGCAACACCGTAGTATTCAAGCCATCTGAAATGGTACCGTTAACCGGCAAGGCAATGTATGATATTTTCAATAAACATCTTCCGCCAGGTGTCATTAATCTTGTACAGGGTGCAGATGAAGTCGGCAGTTACTTGATACACAGCAACATTGATATGATTGCTTTTGTTGGCTCACAGGCCGTAGGGAAAATCATAATGAAAGCAGCCGGTGATAAACTGAAACGAATTGTGCTTGAGCTTGGCGGCAAAGATCCGATGATAGTACTGAACGATGCCGACCTTGAAAAAGCCGCAAACTTTGCGGTAAACGGTTCATTAAGGAATACCGGGCAGGTATGTGTTTCGGTAGAAAGAATTTACGTTCAGGAAAAAGCCGCGGATAAATTCACAACACTTGTTGCAAACGGTGTAAAGAACTTTAAATACGGCAGCGGTTATGATGAAAGCGTGCAGATGGGTCCGCTGGTAAGCAAACGCCAGAGAGATAATGTACTTTCGCAGGTAAAAGATGCAGTTAAAAAAGGCGCAAGGCTCATAACAGGCGGCGGGATTCCTAAAAATAACAATGGCTATTTTATGGAGCCTACCCTGCTGACAAATCTTTCACATAAACACAGGATAATGAATGAAGAGACCTTCGGTCCGGTTGTAGCGATACAGAAAGTTAAGACTGAAGATGAAGCTGTTAAGCTTGCTAATGATTCACCTTTTGGACTTGGCGCAACCGTATGGACAAAGAATAAGAAAAAGGGACTGAATATTGCACGCAGAATTGAATCAGGTATGATAGGCGTTAACCAGGGAATCGGCGCCGTAAGCGGCACACCATGGGTGGGTATAAAACAAAGCGGGTATGGGTATATTGGTTCAATAGATGGCATCAGGCAGTTTACCGTACCCAGAAAGATAAGCTATAAGAAATAAATATATGTAACTCCGAACACTGTTCGTAGGA
>JABFSP010000384.1 GCA_013140565.1 Ignavibacteria bacterium | reverse complement strand
TTTTCAGGAACAGCTACCCGGTATTGCTTGATCTTGCATTCATTGTTGCGGGAATGTTCATTGCCATTTACCAGAGATTTGATTTTTTCCCGGTGAGAGCATATACTGTGGTGATCTTTGTTTATACCGCAATCTGGCTCATTACCCTTGCATTGAGCGGCTCATACAATAAGAATGAAAAACTCTCCCTGGTAAAACCGCTCAACGGCATCCTTATCGGTTTTTTCGTGAATTCATCGTTTACATATTTCTTTAACGATTACGCCTTTTCCAGAGCTGTGGTTCTAAGGACGGTTATTTATGCATATTTATTTATAGCCGGATGGCGGATACTTGCTAAAATACTCAAATATTCCAAATCAAAAGGAATATTTACAACATCAAATACACTTATAGTAGGCAAAAACATTGAAACCGAAAACTTCATATCCAAACTTAAGACCCGGATAGATGTTGAGTATGAATTTGTGGGTTATATTAATCCCGGGAATGAAATTAAAACGGGGTATATCGGAAATCTGAATAACATCAGGGATATTGTAATTTCAAACAGGGTAAAGAACATAATATTCGCCAAAAACGAACTGACAAATATCCAGATACTGGATCTTATGTGGGACCTTAAAAATAGTAATATCAGTTTCAAAATATTATCAGGAGAGAGCGATATTATCCTCGGTAAAAGTACCCTGGATAAGATCGATGATATATATCTAATGAAGATTGAATATAATATCAGTAAGAAATTCAATATATTTGTAAAACGGTTATTTGATATTCTCTTCGGTGTTGGTAACATGTTAAGTGTATACCCGTTAATTATGATCTTACAGGCCGCAGGATTGCTTAAAGGCGGCAAAAAAAAATTCTACAATAAAGTGCGGTTTATTCCTCGGGTAATTACCGGCAAATACAGTTTTGTTGGGAGGGCAACATGGGATACTCCGCAGCAGGGTGTAAATTATCTCGGGAAAAGCGGGCTTACAGGTTTGGTACAGATAAACAATCATAAAAATTTAAGCGCGGATGAAATAGAATATTTCAATTTTTATTATGCCAAAAATCAGTCACTGGCGCTTGATATTGAAATACTTTTAAAGACAATTTCGCTGTTCCTTTTTAGAAAGAATGTTACAAAAATATGAGCAAGAACGTATTAGAATTTGAAAAGCCGATAATAGAGCTTGAAAACAAGATTGAAGAAATGCGTGTGCTTTCTGATAGCCTTGATATATCCAATGAAATAGGGAAACTTGAAAAAAAGGTCAATGAACTTAGGACTTCAGTATACAAGAACCTGACACGCTGGCAGATAGTGCAAATCGCGCGGCACCCTGAAAGACCCTACAGCCTTGATTATATTTATTTGATGACGGAAAATTTCATTGAAATGCACGGCGATAGAGCCTTTGGTGATGATAAAGCCGTGGTTGGTGGATTTGCCACGCTTGCAGGCAAGCCTGTAATGATAATAGGTCAGCAGAAGGGGAGAGATACAAAGTCGAATATTTTCCGCAATTTTGGTATGATGAATCCTGAGGGTTACCGCAAAGCATTAAGACTCATGAAGCTTGCCGAAAAATTCAACCGCCCGGTAATTACACTGATAGATACACCAGGCGCTAACCCGGGTATGGATGCCGAAGAACGCGGGCAAGCGGAAGCTATTGCCAGGAATATTTTCGAAATGAGCAGGTTAAGAGTACCTATAATTGTTTGCATAATCGGCGAAGGTGCTTCCGGCGGAGCGTTTGGTATTGGTGTTGGTGATAGAGTGCTTATGCTGCAATACTGCTGGTACTCGGTAATTTCACCGGAATCATGCTCAAGCATATTATTCAGAAGCTGGGAATACAAAGAGCAGGCAGCAGAAGCTTTACAGCTTACCGCAAATGACCTTGTAAAGCATAAAATTGTAGATAGAATTGTTCCTGAGCCTGAAGGCGGAGCGCACAGGAATCACAGAGAAGCCGCTGAATTTCTTAAAGAAGCAATCCTCGATGAATTAAGACAGCTCGAAAAAGCTGACCCCGATAAATTCCTTGACCAGCGCATTAAAAAATACAGCGCTATGGGTTATTGGGAAGGTTAATAATTTAAATCCATTACTAAAAAAATGACTACTGCTATTGTTGATAAAAATGCAAAGTTCCTTGTTAAAGGAGCCAAACCTTTGCATGGTAACATACGTATAAGCGGCGCTAAGAATGCGGCTTCAAAGCTCATTATAGCATCGCTATTGACAGATGAACCTGTACACATTACCAATTGCCCTATAAGCATTGGCGAAATACGGGTTACAAGAAAAATTATCGAATCACTTGGGGCTAATTTTAAGAAGTTCAGCGATAACGAAGTTATCGTTCAGACAAAAAAAATCCATGATATTTCTTTTTCAGCATCACTTGGGCTAATTAACAGAATTGGTGTACTCACTGCGGGTCCGCTGCTGCTCAGGTCAGGCGAAGCGAAGATACCGAAGCCCGGAGGAGATCAAATAGGCGCAAGACCTATTAACTTTCACCTTGATGCGCTGATTAAACTTGGCACAACTGTTAAGGAGCATAAGGATTTTTATCTTCTGAAAGCTAAAAGGCTTATTGGCACTGATATTACTCTTCCATTCCCATCAGTTGGCGCAACGGAAAATATAATTATCACCGCCTCGCTGGCAATTGGCAAAACCACAATACATAATGCGGCAATTGAGCCTGAAATTATGGACCTTATCATGCTGCTGCAGAAGATGGGCGCGGTAATTGACGTTAAAACTGACCGTACGATTGTGATAACCGGAGTTGAAAAGCTTCATGGCGCCGAGCACAAGGTAATTCCCGATAGACTTGAAGCCGCCTCATTTGCATGCGCCGCAATTGCATCAAAAGGGGATATTACCATTCACGATGCGCGGCACGCTGATATGATAACATTCCTTAATACCATAAGGCTCATTGGCGCTGAGTATGAAGTACTGAAAGACGGCATAAGGTTCTATTACAAAGGTGAGCTTAAGCCAATATCAATTGAAACAGACGTTCACCCGGGGTTTATGACTGACTGGCAGCCGCCTATGACCATTTTGCTCACACAGGCAAACGGAATATCAACTCTGCATGAAACAGTTTACGAAAACCGTTTCGGCTATATAAAAGAGCTAAACAAAATGGGCGCAGCAATTGAGCTCACCAATGACTGCCTCGGCTCACCCTGCAGGTTCAACGGAACGAACTATTACCATAGCGCTGTGATAAAAGGCAAGACTCCTTTAAGATCAGCCGAAATAAATGTACCTGATATCCGCGCGGGATTTTCATACTTAGTTGCGGCAATACTTGCCAAGGGTGAAACCCTTGTGCATGGTATCCATTACATCGATAGGGGATACGAGAACATCGATCAAAAAATGCGCAAGCTTGGTGTGAAGATTAAGAGGGTGTAGATGGTTTTTTCTGCAATGTTAATAGGCGGGCTGAATTCAGCCTGCCTTTTTTATTTGTAATTACAAACATTTTACATTACTTTTAGATAATCAAATTCCAGACAATTTGAAAAAGCTGCTTAAAATATCGCTTACGCTTGTAATTACAGCAATATTTGTAACAGGCATAATAATGCCTGAAATAATAATGGGTACACCTGCCTCACCCGCTGCAGGCAACTGGTACCAACAGTTTATGCCGGGATTGAACGGAAGACAAATTGTTGATATTACTTTTTTGGATAGTCTGACAGGATATGCAATTTCAACAAGACTAACTTTCTCAGATTCTTCATTAATACTAAAAACCACAAATTGCGGGGATAACTGGTTCATCAATTTTGCGCCTACTGGTTATATATTTAAGAGAATACAATTTATAAACCAAACAACAGGTTACGTTGGCGGTACGGGTTTATTAAAAACTACAGACGCTGGTTTAAGCTGGAATTTGATTAATGGGTCGGTAAATTTAGAAGATTTAAGTTTTAAGAGTAATGATACCGGTTGGTATGCATATGGAGAAAGTTTCACCGGTGGTGTATTCTTTACCTCCAACGGTGGAGCTAGCTGGGTACAGCAGTTGAATATAGGCAGTTTGAATCCAAATCATATATATATGGTTAATGGCAGGATTGGATTTATAGCGGAAGATTTTAGTTATTTAAGAAGAACCACAAATAGCGGTTTAAACTGGGATGTAATACCGGGAGCAGATGGATTTTTGGATATGCGCTTTATAGATACAGTAACAGGGTGGAAATGTGTTCCGGGAGATTCATCTGTTAGGAAAACAACTGATGGTGGTCTAAACTGGATTAATCAAAAACTGCCAAGAGGAGGAGTATTAACTACTTCGCAGGTTGTAAAATTCAGCATAATAAGCAGGGACACAGTATGGGGTACTGGCGGACAGGCAAATATAAGTGGAAGCGGAAGAGGTGTAATTTACAGGACAACAAATGGCGGGGATACATGGAAGTTTCAGATACCTGATACAAATTTCACCATAGGAGCATTTGGGTTTATTCAGTTTATAAATAAAAATACGGGATGGGCCTCAGGGCAGATATATAATTCGCAGATACACAGCGGCATACATACAACCAATGGCGGGGATACAACATTTTTATTGGGCTTGCAGCAAATTTCAAATGAAGTACCGAGAGAATTTAAATTGTATCAGAATTATCCAAACCCGTTTAACCCAAAAACAAATATAAAATATCAAATAGTAAATAATAATTCAGAAGTATTAATATCAGTGTTTGATATTACAGGAAAACATATTATAGATTTGGTTAACCAACAACAAATTGCCGGCATTTATGAAGTAGATTTTAATGGTTCAGAATATTCTTCAGGTGTTTATTTTTACTCATTAATAATAGAAGGTAAAATAATTGATACTAAGAAGATGCTGATGGTCAAATAGCGATAGCTATTTGAACAGAAGTCCCGCTCTGCGGGAATTTTAATTAAATAACCTTCCTCCTTCGGAGTAAGGGTTCGCCGCATAAAACGCGGCTCAACAAATACA
>JABFSP010000182.1 GCA_013140565.1 Ignavibacteria bacterium | reverse complement strand
AATGTATAATACCAGAGAAAATCAGATTGACGTGATATTTTAAATGCAAATATTCCAACTCTTCAGGAAACAAGTAATAAATAATAAATAATAAATAATAAATAACTAATTGCGGATTACAAATCAAATTCTGCGTTGTTAGGTATCCGAATGGGATACTTTACTTCGTTCAGTATTAGAGGTCATCAAAAAACCCGGAAGTAATAAATCACTTCCGGGTTTAGCATGAAAAAAATCGGCAAACTGCAGGTTCTAAAGGAGAAAACAATACAGGAGGAAATCAGCGAGTCGAGCGATTTCACATGCTGCTTACCAGGAGGCAGTTTAGGTAAACAGCGATTTGTTTCTTTTTTTGATACCAGCCTACAGCCTGCCAATTATAATAACACACCAAGTATTAAAATAATTTCACCTGCCTTAATTATTTTCTCAATTTGCCCCTTTTGTTTTGAATATCTAATGAATTTTCGGTATATTTAGCTAAATTATGCAGGAAAATGAATTTTTTGTAGACAAAGACAAGTTTTCTGAAGCCGAAAAACAGAGGGCTTCTCATAGCCTTTGGTATTATTCCTGGATACGATTTAAGCGAAATAAGCTTGCCATGGCAGGTCTGATAACCCTTGTAATATTAATATTAATAGCTATTTCTGCTCCATTACTTGCTCCATTTGACCCAAATGATCAAACTTTGGAGTATGCCACAAAACCATCAGGTTTTAATGGAAATGTACTTCTGAAAAAAGCTTTGGATGGCACTGATTTTATTCCGGTTAAAAATATAATCAAAACTACCTCTGATTCTGTTTTTTATATCGATTACAGCGGGAGTGAAAAATCAATTGCGAAAATTGAACTTGTACCGGGCGATGAATCAGATTGGCACATTGAACCAACTTATTTACTTGGTACTGATAGATACGGCAGAGATATTTTAAGCAGACTTATTTACGGCAGCAGGATAAGTTTATCTGTGGGGGTAATTTCAGAAAGTATCGCAATTTTTATCGGAGTATTCCTGGGAGCACTTGCCGGATATTTCCGCGGAAAAACTGATGCTGTGATTATGTGGTTCATAAATGTAGTGTGGTCGTTTCCTTCGATTTTGTTTATTATAGCATTATCTGTTGTACTCGGGAAAGGCTTTTGGCAGTCATTTGTGGCAATCGGTCTGACCGGCTGGGTAGATATTGCAAGAATAGTAAGAGGTCAATTCTTTTCACTCCGTGAAACTGAGTATGTTGAAGCAACACGGGCGCTGGGATACAGATCAAGTAGAATTATTTTCAGGCATATACTGCCAAATACTATAGGACCCATAATTGTAACGGGTACAGCGGGACTTGCAACCTCAATTATATTTGAAGCCAGCTTAAGTTTCCTCGGTCTTGGCGTTCAGCCGCCAACTGCAAGCTGGGGGCAGATGGTATTTGACGGATATAAATATATTGTTGCAGGAACGAATTACGGACTGGCTTTATATCCATCGCTTGCAATTATGATAACTGTTTTTGCTGTTAACCTGATTGGTGATGGATTAAGAGACGCTTTTGATCCTAAAATGAGAAGATGATTTGTTATACCCTTTTCAGCGGTAATCCTATTAAACTTTAATTTGTGAAATCTTGATTTCTTTTATATAATGAATGAACTAAAACACTTATTATTTCTCACGAAAATTGATGGCCTTGGTTCTGTCCGAATTAAGCGGCTGATTGACAGATTCAAAACCGCATTGGGTGTATTTGATGCTTCCGCAAAAGAGATATCTGAAGTTGAAAATATAGGTGAAAAAACTGCAAAGCTCATTTTGAATTCGTTTGACAGTTATTCTGAGTTTGACCCATATTATAATCAGTTAGTTGAAAAAGCGGAGAAACAGAATATAACTATCCTGCCGCTTACAGATGAAAATTACCCGGACTTATTGAAGAAGATATATGACCCTCCTGTTATACTGTATTTAAGAGGTAACTTTGACCCCTCTTCACTTGTTAATTCAGTAGGTATTGTTGGCACAAGGAAACCATCAGATTACGGAAAGAAAATGGCAGAGCGTTTCGCTGAAGATCTGTCTTCAGCGGGGATATCAGTTATCAGCGGATTCGCAAGGGGAGTTGATACTTATGCGCACAAAGCCGTACTTAAAAATAAGAATAGCACGGCTATTACTGCAGCCGTATTCGGCTGCGGAGTTGATGTGATCTATCCACCGGAAAACAAAGCGCTGTATGAGGAGATGCTTGAAAAAGGTCTTTTGATCTCTGAATATGAAATATCAGCTTTTCCTGACGCAGCTAATTTCCCCAAAAGGAACAGGATAATCAGCGGTATATCACTGGGTACAATTGTAATAGAAAGCGATATTGACGGTGGTGCGCTTATTACTGCCAGAACAGCCCTTGACCAATCCAGAGAAGTATTTGCGGTTCCGGGTTACATAACATCAAAAGTAAGTCATGGTACAAATGCTCTTATTAAGAACGGACAGGCAAAACTTATCGAGAATCTTGATGATGTGCTGTTTGAAATAAGCAATAAGCTTACAGGTTTGAAACTTTCATCTGTAAACGGAAATTCTGTAACTATACAACCGGAACCGGAATTGAACGGCAATGAAAAGCTCATTTATGACGCGTTTTTGATGACAATTGAGCCAATCCACATTGATATGATATCAGAGAAATCGGGATTGAATATATCAGATTCGTTGGTAACATTGCTTAATCTGGAATTCAAAGGTATAGTTGAACAGCTTCCGGGTAAGAGATTCAAAATTAGAAATTAAATTTAAGTTCCGGAGGGCATTTAATAATTGCTTAAAAATTCACAGGGACAGGTATTACAGCAGAAACTTTCGCCTCAGGCAATACAGGCGCAGCTGCTGCTTGCTATACCGACTATTGCGCTTGAGCAGGAAATAAAGAAGCAGCTTGAAGAAAATCCTGTGCTTGAAGACGGAATGGATGCTGATGAGAAGATCACTAATGAAAGCACCCCTGAAGATAACTACAGTGCAGAAGAATGGACTGACTACCCCGCAAGACAGAGTTACAGCAGCAATTTTTCGGGGACTGATGAAGAAAGAACTGACTACCTGATAAATAAACAGGGTAAGCAAAGAGAGACGCCACTTGAACAGATATACCGAATGGGCCTTGAAAGCGATGAACTGATAATTGCCGAGGAAATTCTGGGTAACCTGGAAGATGACGGGTATTTAAGGATCTCCCTGGATGAAATTCGAGAAGATATAACAGAAAAGTTTAAGCTCGAACCATCAGAAGAAAAGATAGAAAGCGTACTAAAGATAGTTCAGAACCTGGATCCTCCGGGAATTGCGGCAAGGAATCTGCAGGAATGTCTTTCTATACAATTAAATGACCGCTCAAACGACTTAACAGATAATGACCGTGATCTATGTCTGAGGATGATAAATGATCATTTTGAAGAGTTCAAACTAAAGCATTTTGAAAAACTTTCCAAGCTGCTGAATGTTAAACTTATCAAGATAAATGAACTGTTTGAAATAATACACAAACTCAATCCCGCACCAGGCAAACAGGATATTGCAGCAGATTACATTATCCCCGATTTCCTTGTGAAGGAAATTGAAGGTGAACTGCATGTTGAGCTTACCGGTGATTCAAGACCGGGGATAAAGATAAGCAAAAAGTATCTTGAAATGATGAAAGATAAATCAACCGGCAAAGATACTAAGGAATTCCTTAAGAACAAGGTTGATTCGGCACGATGGTTCATAAATTCAATTCAGCAGAGAAGAGATACAATGCTGAAGATAATGAACGCAATTGTAAGTAGGCAGCATGAATTTTTTATCACACATGGTGAGAATCTGAAGCCGATGTTTGAAAAGGATATTGCCGAAGATGTGAGTATGGATATATCAACAGTGAGCAGGGTAGTAAGGGGTAAATATGTACAAACAGATTTTGGTATTTACGAGCTGAAGTATTTCTTTTCATCCGCTATGAAAACCGAGAGCGGCGAGGATGTTTCCAATAAGATCTATATGGATAAGATCAGAGAACTTATCGAAAAGGAAGATAAATCAAAACCGCTGAGTGATGATAAGATAGCCGAAATGATGAATAACGACGGTTTTAATCTAGCCCGCAGAACAGTAGCTAAATACCGTGAAAATATGAAGATCCCAAAGGCAACTTTAAGAAGAAAAATCATATTGAACTAGTTAGAATATCTGTCAATATTTGCAGTATCAGCAAGGAATTAAATAGCTAAATATATGATTTTAAAAAGAAAAGAGAATAATGGTATCATTAATAAGGAGCTTAATTGAAGAATAAAATTTTAAGTACAACAGTAATTGGTTTGATAAAAGACGGTAAGGCCGCAATGGGCAGTGACGGACAGGTGACAGTTGCAAATACCGTTTTAAAACACAATACAAAAAAAGTAAGAAAGATATATAAAGATAAGGTACTTGCGGGTTTTGCCGGCTCAACGGCAGACGCATTAACGCTGTTTGAAAAATTTGAAGCTAAGCTGGAGCAATACAAAGGCAACCTGCCGCGCGCGGCAGTTGAGCTTGCCAAAGACTGGCGTACAGACAGGTATTTACGCAGGCTTGAAGCCCTGCTTGCGGTTATGGATAGTACACATGCATTCATAATTTCCGGTAATGGTGATGTGATCGAGCCGGATGACGGAATTGTAGCAATTGGCTCCGGCGGCAGCTTTGCAACAGCCGCTGCAAGAATGCTTGTTAAGTATTCACAATTACCTGCAGTGGAAATTGTAAAAGAGTCACTTAATACTGCGGCAGAGATATGTATTTACACCAATCACAATGTTACAATAGAAGAATTGTAAGAACCCTTTTTTAAAATAATTATGATAGAAAGAGTAAATCTTTAAAATGTCAGAAAAAACAGAAGATAGTTTAATTACGGAAAATATAAATGGTTCAGGTGACGAGAAACCAGTAACAAACGGAAAAACTGAAAAGAAACCGCGGGTGAAAAAAGAAGTGAAGAAGGATATAAATCCGCTCGATAAAGAGCTGACGCCATCTCAGATAGTTGCCGAGCTTGATAAATATATCATAGGTCAGAATAATGCCAAGAAATCCGTGGCAATAGCATTGCGCAACAGGTGGAGAAGAAAACAGATACAGGATAGCCTGCGCGAAGAAATAATGCCCAATAATATTATTCTCATCGGACCCACAGGAGTTGGTAAAACAGAAATAGCAAGAAGACTTGCAAAGCTTTCAAACGCGCCATTTATAAAAGTCGAAGCTTCCAAATTCACAGAGGTTGGTTACGTTGGCAGAGATGTTGAGTCTATTGTAAGAGAGCTTACCGATCTTGGTGTGAGCATGGTAAAATCAGAGAAAAGCATTGAAGTACAGAAAAAAGCTGAGTACCTGACTGAAGAGAGAATACTTGATATATTACTTCCGCCGGTAAAGAAGAAACATGATGAGGGTTCTTCTGCGGGACAGGCAACTCTTGGTTTTTCCGCACCGGCTCAGACACCTGAGGAAGATAAAGAGGAGAATTTCAAGACGCGCGAAAAATTCCGTGAGAAACTTCACAAAGGTGAGCTTGACGAAAGAGTAATTGAAATTGATGTAAGTGGTGATGGCATGCCGATGATGCAGGTTATGGGACCAATAGGGCTTGATGATATTGGCGTTAATCTGCAGGATTTATTCAGCAGTGTAATGCCAAAGAAAATAAAGAAACGTAAAATGACGGTTAAGGAAGCCCGTATTGTACTGGTACAAGAGGAAGCTCATAAACTGATAGATATGGATTCTGTTATAAAAGAGGCAATTACCAGGGTTCAGGAATACGGAATTGTGTTTATAGATGAAATTGATAAAATAGCGGGACCTCAGGGTAAGGGCCAGGGACCTGATGTATCCCGTGAAGGGGTACAGCGTGACCTGTTGCCAATAGTTGAAGGCTCCAGTGTTACAACAAAATACGGCTCAGTTAAAACTGACCATGTGCTTTTCATCGCTTCGGGTGCTTTTCATGTAGCAAAACCCAGCGACCTGATCCCGGAATTACAGGGCAGATTTCCGATTAGAGTTGAGCTAAACAGTCTGACCGAAGAAGATTTTGTTAAGATACTCACTCAGCCGCAGAATGCATTACTTAAACAATATGAAGCATTGCTGAAATCAGAAGGTGTTGACCTTACATTTGAAGATGACGGGATACTTGAAGTTGCAAAAATTGCCGCTGAGGTTAATGAGCAGGTTGAAAATATCGGTGCCAGAAGACTGCACACAATACTTTCAACTGTTCTGGAAGAAATATTGTACAATACACCGGATATGAATAAGGAAAAAAAGATCGTAGTGGATAAAAACATGGTTAATGATAAGCTTAAGGATATTGTTAAAAACAGGGACTTAAGCAGGTATATTCTGTAATATTTTATTATCTTTGTAAAAGATAATATTTACCTGAATTCTAAAAGGAGAAAACATAATGCAATTTTCTATCAAATTACTGCTTTTATTGGTCTTATTTACAGGCAGTTTTTATGCACAGCAAAAAACCGTTCTTAAGTTATCTGACAGTAAGAATTCCTTAAAAAGCAGTAACGGGGTCCTGTCAGAACAAAAATCTGACCTGGCAGCAGAATACAAAAAGAACTACCAGCTTAAAACCCGCAAAACGGTTACTTCCTACTTTGGAGCAGGTTATTCATTTATGATATTCACAAATTCATATATGAGTTCTGCTTTCCCAATACTTGATACGAGGAACGGTACTTTCCTGACAAATATTAATTTGTTTTTCGGCTTTTCTATAGCAAAAGCTGTAACACTTGAATTTTCTCCAACAATATTATTTACAAGCAACAATAAACAGGTTGATTATGCTCTAACACCTCCGAAGGTAATAAGCGGTACATCAAATAATTATGCTCATACGAGAGTAAACGGAATAATAGCTTTGCCATTAGCAATAAATGTGAGATTTTTCCCTTTGTATAAGCAAAAAACTTTTGCAAGACTATTTTTTATTGGGGGAGGTGCAGGTGCTGTTTGGGTAAGAGAAGAAAACGATGTATCTTATAATAATACACCAAGTACACTTTATTATGGGGACCAAGAACAAAACGGTATTACAACAAGCCAATGGGCACCGCTATTCAGGATAATCTCTGGTTTCACAGGCACAGGCGGCCAGTTTGGTTTTGGGGGTGAGTTAAGCTATAATTTCATTCCTTTAAAACAAGATAAATCTCAGCCATTTGCTACAAGATTCGCTAAAGATATGAACAGCGTTGATGTTACATTAAGGTTCTATTTCAGTTTATAAAGAATCAGTCATTTTCAGTTTACCTAAAGCAGTGTTTTTACACTGCTTTTTGTTTTTATCCCAAAAATAGTTGTTAATAGCGACAAATATCATAGGAATCGACTGCCTTGATGTTGTATATTTGTATCTCTCCCCATTGGCTCCAATCCAATAACTTTTTTCTTTTTCTTAGAAGGAGTTTCTCATGATATCAAAACAGAGATTCATATCAATGATTTTCCTGTTTTTTGTCTTTTGTATACCCTCATCTTCCCAGCAATATGTACTTTTGGGGTGGAATGACCTGGGGATGCATTGCTCAAACCAGGATTTTTCCAGAATGGCAGTACTGCCACCCTACAATAATATTTTTGCACAACTCATCAAGAAACAAACGGGCCAGCCGCCTCAGATAGTAAACACCGGTTTCACGGTTGAGTATTCTATTCCGGGTAACACCTATTCTGTGGGCAAAACAAATTTTTGGACTTATGCGCAGGTATTGTTCGGGCTCCCGAGTCCGCTGCCTAACAATATCGGGCTGACAGGCAAAGGCTTAACAGGAAATATGGATATAGCCTCAAACTATTTTAAAGTAGTTGGAGTGCCAAACACACCATTTGCGGATAATGATCTAAATACCGAAAAACCATTTCAGACATTCCATTTAATAGCCAAACTGAGCGGAAATGTAGTTACAACAACTGATAATGTAATACCGGTAAGTAACGAAATTGGCTGCGTGCAAAGCGGCTGCCATACCTCCGAGCAATCAATTAAAGATAACCACGAAACGGTACCAGGTTTCAGGCAGAACAGTGCCGAGCTTTGCGCAAGATGCCACGCTTCAAACGCTCTAGGTACAACCGGTGACCCGGAAGCAAAACCATTCTCATTCCGTATTCACGATAAACATAAATTCATACAACCAACTAACAGTATAACTACATGCTATAAATGCCATCCCGGACCCAATACACAATGCTTCAGGGATGTAATGAGGTCAGGGGATATGACATGTCAAAACTGCCACGGCACAATGACTAACATTGCAAGCTCTATTGAAAACGGCAGAAGACCATGGCTCGATGAGCCAAAATGCGGAAGCACCAGCTGTCATGGCAGCACATATTCAGAGGAACCCAATAAACTGTATAGGGAATCAAAAGGGCACGGCGGGCTGTTATGCTCTTCTTGCCACGGGAGTCCGCATGCAATCTATCCAACCAGTCAGCCGAATGATAATCTTCAAAGCTTCAGAGTGCAGGGTCATGCAGGTACAGTTAACGATTGTATGGTTTGTCATTCAGTTCCGCCAACCGGAGCTGGTCCCCATGGAATAACATATATCGGAATAATTAAAATCAATGAAGAGATCCCTGTTAAGTATAGTTTATATCAGAACTATCCGAATCCGTTTAATCCTGTTACTGTTATTAAGTTTGATGTTTCAAGAAGTTCTTTCGTTAACCTGAAAGTATTTGACGCAATAGGCAGGGAAGTTGAGGAACTGGTTAAAAGTGATGTTGAACCGGGTGCTTATAGTGTGGAGTGGAACGCTGAGAAGTATAATTCAGGTATCTACTTTTACGTGCTTAAGACCGATAATTTTACTCAAAGCCGCAAGATGATTGTTATCAAATAAATTCACTTTACATCATATTAACAAAAAAGGGAGCAATCGCTCCCTTTTTTAGTTCAATAATATCAAATCAATTTAATCTTTCAGCATAGCTCTTGAAATAACTACTTTCTGAATTTCAGATGTACCTTCGTAAATTTCAGTTATCTTTGCGTCTCTTAAATAACGCTCAACAAGATACTCCCTTACATATCCGTAACCGCCGTGAACCTGGATAGCTTCGAGGGCATTGTTGACAGCTGTTTTGCTGGCAAGAAGTTTACCCATTGCAGCTTCTTTCGCATAGGGAAGCTCCTGGTCTTTATTCCATGCAGCATGCAGTACCAGGTTTCTGGCTGCCTCTGTATTTGTTGCCATATCAGCCAGTTTAAACTGAATTGCCTGCAGGTCCGAAATAGGTTTGCCGAATGCTTTTCTTGTCTTTGCGTATTTGGTAGCAGCTTCAAGAGAAGCCTGGGCAATACCCAATGCCTGTGCAGCTATTCCAATTCTGCCGCCATTGAGTGTTTCCATGGCGATCTTGAATCCAAGTCCTTCGCCGCCTAAAAGCTGGTCTTTATGCACCCTGCAATTGTTAAAACTCACTGTGCATGTATCACTGCTTCTTATTCCAAGTTTATCTTCCTTTATACCGGTTTCAAGACCTTCAGTATCTTTATCTATAAGGAAAGTTGAAATACCCTTATGTCCCTTTTCTTTATCTGTCATCGCCTGGACAAAATAAATATCAGCGTTCTTGCCGTTTGTTATCCAGTTCTTGATACCGTTTAATATGTAATAATCACCATCCTTAACAGCTTCGGTCTTCTGCTGGGTAGCGTCACTTCCTGCTTCGGGTTCCGATAGGCAAAAGCATCCCAGCTTTTCGCCGGAGGCGAGCGGTTTCAGGAACCTTTCCTTCTGCTCGTCAGAGCCCCATTGATTTATACCGTAGCAAACAAGTGAATTGTTCACTGACATAATCACGCCGACCGATGCATCTACTTTGGATATTTCTTCCATTGCAAGTACATAACTTACGGCGTCAAAACCGGCGCCGCCCCATTCAGGCGGAACCATCATGCCCATAAAGCCAAATTCACCAAGCTTTTTTATAATTTCAAAAGGGAACTCCGCCTTTATATCACGCTCAATTGTTGTAGGCGCTATTTCGTTTTGAGCAAAATCTCTTGCAGTATCCCTTATGGCAATTTGCTCTTCTGTAAAGTTAAAATCCATTGTAGTATTAATTTAATTGTTTTATTTCTTTGCGTAATCGTAAAATCCTTTGCCTGATTTTCTGCCTAAATAACCTGCAGCAACCATTTTCTTAAGAAGGGGACAGGGGCGATACTTCGAATCACCCAGCCAGTTATGAAGAACTTCCATAATGGATAAACATACATCAAGTCCTATAAAATCAGCAAGCGTCAGCGGACCCATTGGGTGCGCCATACCAAGCTTCATTACATTATCAATAGCTTCCGGCGCGGCAACGCCTTCCATAACGCAGTACATTGCTTCATTGAGCATAGGCAGAAGTATCCTGTTTGAAATAAAGCCCGGGTAATCGTTAACTTCAACAGGCACTTTATCTATTTTTTCGGATAGCTCTTTAATAATGCCATAAGTTTCATTGCTCGTTGCAAGTCCGCGGATAACTTCTATCAGCTTCATAACCGGTACGGGATTCATAAAATGCATACCAATAACTTTATCTGGTCTTTTGGTGAATGCAGCTATTTCCGTAATTGAAATTGATGACGTATTGCTCGCAAGTATTGCATCAGCTTTGCAGTTATCATCAAGTGTTTTGAAAATATTCTTCTTGATCTCAAAGTTCTCCGTAGCTGCTTCAATAACCAGGTCTGAATCCTTAGCATCGGTTAAACTGGTTGATGTCTTAATGTTCGCCAAAGCGGAATCCATCTTCTCTTTTGTTATGGCTTCTTTTTTTAACTGGCGTTCAAGATTTCCTGTTATTGTCTTCATTGATCTCTCAAGGAATTCTTCTTTTACATCAATTAGTGTTACTTTATAGCCGTACAAAGCAAATACGTGAGCAATACCGTTGCCCATTGTTCCTGAACCTATGACTGAAATATTCTGAATGTTCATATATACTAATGTTTAAAAATGATTTTAATTAATTCCGTTATAGAAAATGTTGAAATTATTTAATGCAATTATAACAGCGTAGCTTAAAACGTTTCCTATTCCCAGGGGTAATATCAGTTCCTTGAATTTGTATTTCCAAATCAGTTTTACCGCAATTACTTCAAGTAAAATACTACCAAAACACATTATCAGGTAACTGGCTATCCAGTTCACAGGGTTGAAAGTGCTTTCAAAGAGCAATGTATCAGCAATTGTGTGATACAATAATGACGCCGTAGCCATGAATACCGTACCTATTAATCCGGAGACCAGGTTACCAATAACAGAAACAACAATTGATCTTTTTAATTCAGCTTTAGCGAAATATTTAAAACAAACAGCCTCTATGGAAATTGTTGCGAGTATCAGAAACCAGAATTGAAACACACTTGACGCTATATATAATGAAGGCCATATAAAGTCAAGTATTTGCAATTAGATCTTCTCAATAATTATTGCAGTTGCTTCACCGCCGCCATTGCAGAGTGTTACAAGTCCGTAACGTTTGTTAAGCCTGTGCAGGTTGTACATCAATGTAATAAGCAGCCTTGCACCTGATGCACCGATTGGGTGACCTATTGCAATTGCGCCGCCTGTTACGTTCACTTTTGAGGGGTCAATTCCTGCAATCTGATTTACCGCACAGCTTACAACTGCGAACGCTTCATTAATCTCAAAGAGGTCAATATCATCCTTGGTGAGTCCGGCTTTTTTGCACACCTTATCAATTACATAACCGGGAGCAGTTGTGAACCATTCCGGCGCATGTGAATGTGTTGTCTGAGCAATAATTCTTGCCATGGGTTTTGCTCCGCCTTTGGCAGCCTGCTCTTTTGACATTAATACAACAGCGCCCGCGCCGTCATTAATGTTCGATGCGTTGAATGCCGTAATAGTACCTTCTTTAGTGAATACCGGTTTCAGTGAAAATGCTTTTTCGAAATTTACTTTGCCCGGGTCTTCGTCAGTATCAAACAAAGTTACGTTTCCTTTTCTGTCTTTCATTTCTACCGGAACAATTGCATCCTTAAAGTAACCTTTTTCTATAGCATCAATCGCTTTTTCATAAGAACCTTTTGCGAACTCATCCTGCATTTCTCTTGATACTTTATGTTCTGCAGCGCAAAGTTCACCCAGCATACCCATGTGTTTATTGCCATACGGATCCCAAAGACCATCATGTATCATAAGGTCAAATATCTCGCCGTTACCCATTCTGTATCCATTGCGGGCTTTCTTTAAAATGTAGGGAGCATTGGTCATTGATTCCATACCGCCTGCTACAATGATCTCAGCATCGCCTGCTTTTATTGCCTGCTCTCCAAGCATCACTGATTTTAAACCTGAGCCGCATACTTTATTTATGGTGGTTGCTGATACTGTATTCGGTATCCCGGCCGCAATTGATGCCTGCCTTGCAGGCGCCTGTCCGATACCGCCCTGCAGTACATTACCCATTAATACTTCATCAATTTCTTCCGGCTTTATGCCTGCTCTTTTAACAGCTTCTTTAATTGCAAATGCACCTATCTGCGGCGCGGTGAAGCTGCTTAAACTTCCGTTAAACGCTCCAACTGCAGTACGTGCTGCTGATACTATTACTACTTCCTTCATTTTATGATTACCTTATATATTTTTGTTTGTTGTAATTCTTAATTATTTGTTGATATTCGGATTCGAAGAGTTGATTATTTTTATGAATTTTTCAGCTTCCAGCGATGCGCCGCCTATTAGCCCGCCGTTTACAGTTTGCGAAGCAAATAATTCTTTTGAATTTTCGGGCGTAACGCTTCCGCCATAGATTATCCTGGTGTTTTTTGATATCTCTTCGTTATACATTTTCTTCAGTTTTTTTCTGAGGAAGTTGTGTGCACTTTCAACCTGGTGAGCTGTTGCGTTCTTTCCGGTGCCAATTGCCCAGACAGGTTCATATGCTATTGTTACGTTCATAATACCTTCTTCACTTACGTGTGTTAAGCATGCTGATAGCTGTTCTTCAATCACAGATTCAGTAAGTTTATCTTCGTGTTCCTGCAGGTTTTCACCCAGGCATACAATAGGCTTCAAACCTTCATCCAGTGCTTTGAGTACTTTTTTATTTATGATGGCATTTGTTTCGTGGAAATACTGCCTGCGCTCGGAGTGTCCGAGTATTACATACTCACACCCGCATGATTTCAGCATTCCCGCGGAAATTTCACCTGTGTATGCGCCTATGGTTTCAAAATGCATATTCTGCGCACCAAGCTTTATCTGCGTGCCGTTAATTTTTTTGTTCACAGTATCCAGTGAAGTGAAAGGAGGGCAGAGCACTATTTCTGTTTCAGTTAATTTATGTTTATCTGTAAATTGTCTGAGCTCATCGGTAAATTGCTGTGACTGAACAAGTCCTTTGTTCATTTTCCAGTTTGCGACTATAAGTTTCTTGTGTGGCATTGGTAGTTCTCCGTTCGATTACGGTTTTATTGCCGTATCAGTTATTGCCTAAATTCTTGGTTATAAGTTCGTTTACTGTTTTGGGATTGGCTTTCCCTTTTGATTCCTTCATTACTTTTCCCACAAATAATCCAAGCAGTTTTATCTCACCTGCGCGGTAGCGCTCTGCTTCTTTCGGATTATCTGCGATAATCTTTTTTATTATTCCTTCAATTTCATTTGTATCAGTAACCTGCAGCAGGTTCTTATCTTTTACAATTTTTTCCGGGTTCTGGTTCTCATCTTCACGGCTTTTTGAAAGCAGCATTTCTGCGTAAACTTCCTTTGCAATATTGTTAGAAATCTTGCCATCTGCAATCAATTTAACCAGTGAAGCAAGATTTTGACTGCTGATATTGAACTCAGAAATACTTATCTTCCTGTCATTAAGCACCCTCATCACTTCTCCCATTACCCAGTTGCTCGCGATCTTATAGCTTTTCTTATCAATCAATTTGCAGACGCTTTCAAAATAATCCGCAAGCTCCCTGGATTGTGTCAATACTTCAGCGTCGTATTCCGGAAGCTGGTATTCTGTAATGAATCGTTTTGTCTTTATGTGCGGAAGCTCAGGCAAAGCAGCAGCCACGTTCTGCTTCCATTTTTCATCTACATATACTGTAACAAGATCCGGTTCCGGAAAGTAACGGTAATCATGTGCTTCTTCCTTTGAGCGCATTGGTATAGTAGACTTATTCCTCGCGTCAAATGTCATAGTCTGGTGAATCACTTCACCACCTTGTTCAATGAGTTCTATTTGGCGCTTAATTTCATAATCAAGCGCATCCGCAACATTGCGGAATGAATTCAGGTTCTTAACTTCGCATTTAGTGCCGAATTTTTCAGCGCCTTTTAGCCTGACGGAAACATTAGCGTCACACCTAAGACTGCCTTCTTCCATATTGCCGTCACAAATATCAAGATAAATAACAAGCTGCTTAAGCATAGTAAGATAATCATATGCTTCCTTCGAATTACGCATATCAGGATCGCTTACAATTTCTATCAACGGAACACCGCAGCGGTTTAGATCAACCAAGGATTCATCTGTGGACATATCATGTATCGATTTGCCGGCATCTTCTTCCATGTGAATGCGCGTGATGCCGATGGTCTTATCGCCAATGGCTACATTGCCGTGTTCGCATATCGGCTGATCGAACTGGGATATCTGGTAACCTTTCGGCAAATCAGGGTAGAAGTAATTCTTACGTGCGAATATGGATCTTTCCCTAATGCTGCAGTTTGTTGCTGTGCCAAGCCTTAAAATAAACTCAACAAGATTTCTGTTCAGAACGGGCAATGTGCCGGGGTGACCCAGGCAAACAGGGCACACGTTTGTATTCGGCGGCGCATTGAATTCCGTTGAGCATGAACAAAAAGCTTTGCTTTTTGTTTTAAGCTGCGCATGCACTTCAAGTCCTATTACCGGTTCGTATTTTGAGTAAATTGAATCCAAAGAATATATTTTTTAGGAGCTGCTTATATTACTTCGTAATATAAGTCATGAAAGCCCGTTTAAATTTCTAAAGCCAACCACGACCTAAAGGTCGTGGCAATCATTTTTAGTATATCAAACAACCATTTATTTGTTATTTGATATTTACTATTTGAATCGAATTAGTTATTTAATACCTGAGTTATTTTTTCTGCAGCATCTTTAAATCCTTCTGCGCTGATAATGTTTAATCCTGATTCATCAAGCATCTTTTTAGCTATATCAGCATTGGTGCCTGCAAGTCTGACCACTACAGGAACTGTGATATGAATATTCTTCGCTGCCTCAATAATACCGCCTGCAACTCTATCGCATCTTACGATACCGCCAAAGATATTAACAAGTATAGCCTTAACGTTCGGGTCAGATAGAATTATCTTGAAACCGTTTTCAACGGTTTCTTTTGAAGCTCCGCCGCCAACATCCAGAAAGTTTGCCGGGTCTCCGCCTGCAAGCTTGATAATATCCATTGTTGCCATAGCAAGTCCGGCGCCGTTAACCATACAGCCAACATTGCCATCAAGCTTAACGTAGTTCAGGTTATATTTTGATGCTTCAACTTCCAGCGGGTCCTCTTCATTTGTATCGCGAAGCTCAGGGTAATCTTTATGTCTGAACATTGCATTATCATCAAGTGTCATTTTAGCATCAAGCGCAACTATCTTCTTATCGTTAAGTATAGCCATCGGGTTGATCTCAATAAGTGAAGCGTCGCTATCTTCATAAGCTTTGTATAATGTTTTTATAAACGGAACGAAATTCTTGAATACTTCGCCTTCAAGACCAAGCCCGAATGCTAATCTTCTGATCTGGAAGGGCTGTAAGCCTACGTTTGGGTCAACCCACTCTTTTATTATTTTTTCTGGAGTCTCAGCGGCAACTTTTTCAATTTCAACCCCGCCTTCTGTTGATGCCATTATTACATTCTTCCCAACGGTTCTATCAAGCAAAATGCCAATGTAGAATTCGTGAGTATAATCCAGACCTTCTGCAACAAACAGGGTCTGTACAAGCTTACCTTCTTCACCTGTCTGGTGGGTAACCAGGAGGTTGCCAAGTATCTTTTCAGCGTATTCTTTGGCTTTAACGGCATCGGTTGTAAATTTTACTCCGCCATCAATTATAAGTTCATTACGGTTTGAAGGATTGTAGACTTTTCCTTTTCCTCTGCCGCCTGCGTGTATCTGTGATTTTACAACAAACTGATTTATCCCGTGTGACTGAAGTGTGCTTAATGCACCGTCAAACTCTGAAATATCTTTAATAGGTATACCGTTTTGTACAGGTACGCCGTATTTCAATAAGATCTGTTTTGCCTGGTATTCGTGTATTTTCATCTTTAAATATTTTTATAGTTAATTGTTATTTTCTTAGTAATTACTTGCTGTTCTTGAGGTTCTGAATGCTCTTTTCAAGTTCTTTTTCAAGTGAATCCGTACTACGTTTCAGGGAATCAAGTTTCTTTTTAAAACCGGTGTTTACTGAATCATTTAACTGCTTATAGTTCTCACGTCTAATCGAATCAAGCTTCTTATCGGTTTCTTCCTGCTGCCGCATCATTTCTTTGTATGTATCGGTATCTTCAAACTTCTTTTTCCCGAAAACACCGCAGCCTGTCATTAAACAGACAGTGGTAATCATGAGGGCCGGTATTATTATTGTTTTTTTCAAGTTATTGTGTTTAAGGTCTATCTCGATCTTTTCGACCTTTTATTGTCCTCTTCCTGCAATAATGAATCAGCTTTTGTTTTGAGTGTATCAAGCTGTTTCATCAGTGAGTCAATTGATTTTCTATCCAAACTTGAATCGATCTTCTTTAGGTTCTCATCAATTTTTTCGTTAACTTTTTCATTGACTTTTTCTTCTACCTTTTCTGAAATTTTGCTGCAATTTAAAACAAGTCCAAGGATGAGCAGTGCTGATAAATATTTAACTATTTTCATAATACTTATAATTTGTTTATAATTTTTTCTGCTATAGTCTGCCCAATTGCCAGGCTTGATGTTGCAGCAGGGGAGGGGGCATTTAATACATTCACAATGCGCCCTGAGTCATGGATCAGAAAATCATCTATCAATCTGCCATCAATGCTTATTGCCTGTGCCCGCACGCCGGCTCCGCCGGGAATGAGATCATCAGCGGTTATCTCAGGCATCAGTTTCTGCAGTGCCTTAACAAACGCCTTTTTACTGAATGACCTTTTGAACTCTCCAAACCCTGTTTTGTAATACTTTGAAGCTATGCTGTAAAAACCTTTCCAGGTGAATGTCTTAAAACTATCCTTCAGGCCGAAGCTGGTTTTTTTGTACCCTTCTTTTTTGAAAGAAAGTACAGCGTTGGGTCCCGCTTCCACTTCACCGTTTGTCATACGTGTAAAATGTACTCCAAGAAACGGAAAAGCAGGATCCGGCACAGGGTAGATCAGGTTCTTTACAAGGTAACTTCTTTCAGGTTTGATTTTGTAATACTCACCCCTGAAAGGGATGATCCTTGTATCAATTTTCTTCTCGCTTAAACCGGCAACTTCATCTGACTGAAGTCCGCAGCAATTTATAAATATCTTAGTGTTAAAAGAACTGTTCTGCGTTGTTACTTCAATTCTGCTTCCCGTATCATTTAAATTAAAAACTTTTTCGTTGAACTTAATTTCTCCGCCTGCTGCGCGAATCAGTTCGGCATATTTTCGTGAAACTTCCTTGTAATCTATAATGCCCGTATATGGAACGTGTATCGCTTTTATTCCATATGCATGCGGTTCAATTTCCTTAAGTTCATCTTTGCTTATATACCTTATCTTATCCAGTCCGTTAGCAATACCGCGCTCATAAATACTTTGAAGCCTCGGCAGTTCAGTTTCATTTATGGCAACAATAACCTTCCCGCAAATATCATATTTTACATTGTGCTTATTGCAAAAATTAAGAAGCTGGTCATATCCTGTGATGCAGTTCTGCGCTTTAAGGCTTCCGGGTTTGTAATAAATGCCGGAATGAATTACACCGCTGTTATTGCCTGTCTGATGTCTTGCTTCACCTGGTTCTTTTTCCAGTATCAGAACTTTTGTCCCCGGTTTGAATTCAAGTATCTTCAGGGCAGTAGCAAGTCCAACTATACCTGCGCCCGCAATGATAACATCGCTCTGGCTCAATTTATCTATTTATATATCTTCTCAGCAACTATCTTGGTCTGCATAAAGAGCAGTAAGTAATCAAATCCGCCTGCTTTACTGCATGTACCGCTCATATTATATCCGCCAAACGGATGAACGCCAACAAGTGCGCCTGTGCATTTCCTGTTCAGGTATAAGTTACCTACAAATATTTCTTCAGCTGCTTTTTTGATCTTCTTTTTATCTTTTGAATATGCTGCACCGGTCAAGCCGTATTCAGTGTTATTAGCTATCTGTATACCTTCATCAAAATCTTTAGCTTTAATTACTGCAAGTACAGGTCCGAAAATTTCTTCCTGGGAAATTGTATCTTCAGGTTTTACATCCGCAATAATTGTTGGCTGAATGAAATAACCGTTCTCATTTGCTTTTGAACCGCCAAGTACAATCCTTCCGCCTTCGGCAACGCCTTTTTGGATGTAGCTCAGAATGCTGTCTTCTGATTTTTTGTTTATTACGGCAGCCATGCCGGGATTCTCTTCTGCCGGTCCGACTTTAATACCTGCTGCTTTATCAACCAGCAGATCAACGAATTTATCGTAAATCTTTTCATGAACAATTACTCTTGAACAAGCTGAACATTTTTGTCCCTGGAATCCGAATGCAGCCGATACAACACCTGCTGCCGCATCATCAATGGATTTTAATTCTCCATCGACAACAATTGAATCTTTGCCGCCCATTTCAGCGGTAACGCGTTTTATCCATTTCTGCCCCGGCTGCGGTTTTGCCGCTAGCTGGTTTATATGCAGACCAACTTCGCGTGAACCTGTAAAGGAAATGAACCTTGTTAAAGGATGCTCTACGAGCATATCGCCGATAAGTCCGCCTGAACCCGGCAGGAAGTTTACAACGCCCGCGGGTAACTTTATTTCTTCAAGCAATTCCATGAACTTCCATGCGATAACAGGTGAATCACTTGATGGCTTAAGTACAACTGTATTGCCTGTTACAAATGCGGCAGTTGTCATGCCAACCAATATTGCCAGGGGGAAATTCCATGGCGGAATTACCACGCCAACTCCAAGTGGAATATAATGCTGTTTGTTTTCTTCGCCTTTAATTTTTACAAGTTTAATTCCTTTATCATAACGCATCATTTCTCTTGCGTAGAACTCCATAAAGTCAATTGCTTCGGCAACATCACCATCGGCTTCTGCCCAGTTCTTACCAACTTCATAAACCATCCATGCGGCAAATTCATATTTTCTTTTACGCATTATTTTTGCCGCTTTAAAAAGGTATGCAGCGCGTTTCTTTGCCGGAACTCTTTTCCATTCATCAAACTTTGCGTATGCAGTTTCTATAGCGCGGTTTGCGAGCTCGGGCGATGCTTTTGATACTCTGCCTATAACTTCGCTGATGTTTGATGGGTTGATGGATGTTATTTTATCTTCTGTGAATATTTTTTCTCCGCCAACAACAAGGGGATACTCGTTGTTTAATTCACTTTTAACTTTTGCAAGTGCTTCGCGGAATTTATTCGCATTCTTAGAGTTTGAAAAATCTGTAAACGGTTCGTTTCTGAAAGCCTTCATATATTTATTATATACCTTTAATGTTTTTTAAAAATTGAAATATTATTTTATTCTTGAAAATTTTAAAATCCAAGTATTCTGCATATCTCATCGTGAAGTCTTGGTCTTATGCTTCTTACCTCTTCGCTTGAACGTGTTGGGTAAACCCTGTTGGTCAAAAATATCACGATCAGATCCTTTTCTCTATCGCACCAAACAGATGTGCCCGTGTAACCGGTATGTCCAAAACAATTTGTTGAAAATTTATTTCCGCATGCAGGCGGATACTTTGTGGGTTCAGGTTTGGTTTCCCATCCTAAAGCTCGGGTGTTTGCATAACCAAGCCCTGTAGCTTTTGAAGTAAACAGTTCAACAGTTGTATTTGTGAACATTGTATCCTGCAAAGCCTGCGGAGACATTCTGCGCTCATCAGTGAATCTTCCGTTGTTCAACATCATCTGCATGAATTTGAAAAGGTCGGGACCGGTGGAAAACAATCCTGCGTTACCGGAAATTCCTTCCAGTATTGCAGCAAGTTCATCATGAACATATCCCACAAGTAATTGATTGCGCCAGTATGTATCGTTTTCTGTGGGCGCAATTCTGTAGTCTTCGCTTATTGGCACAAGGTAGTATGTATCGGTCATGTTGAGCTTGTTGAAAATATTATCTTTGCAGAACTGGTCGAGCTTCAGACCGCTGATTCGTTCAACAATTTCACCAAGAAGAAATGCATTGTAGTCACTGTATAATGTTCTTGAACCTGTTTCGTATTCTTTTGAGCAATTAAATATTGCGTTCTTTACTTTTTGAGGTGAATCCATATTCGGGTCCTGGTAAAACGGGGTCCATGCTGTTAACCCTGAGTTATGAACCAGCAGGTTGTAAACAGTAATATCATTTTTATCGTTGTTGCCAAACTCAGGAATGTACTGATACACATGTGCATTCAGATCTATTTTGCCGGCATCGTATAACTGCATAACCGCGGCAGTTGTTGCAATGACTTTTGTAACTGAAGCAAGATCGTAAATGGTTCTCAGAGTAGTTGCTTCTGATTCTTCGCCATAAGTAAGCCTTCCGTAAGCATTCTGATAAATGATACCTTTGGAACTTCCGACAATTAAAACTGCTGAAGGAAATGCCTGTGAACGGATGCCGTCTTCGATAAGCTTATCAACCTGTGTGAAATCTCCTGAAGTATTTTCAGCAAAAATCATTGTTGAAAAATTAAAAAGAAAAAGTATAACAGCAGTAAAAGAGATTTTTCTAAATGACATAAATAACCCTAAAAAAAGTGGATATATATGGCATTTTTGCTTATTCATATGAATTTTAGTTGAATACAAATATACCTATTAAGCATTTAAGTCTCAATGAAATATACAG
>JABFSP010000121.1 GCA_013140565.1 Ignavibacteria bacterium | reverse complement strand
CCGTTAAAAAAGGTAATTGAAACCGCCACGGCGGTAAAAGAAGTGCTTGATAAAGCAAAAGCTCACAGGTACTGTAAAACTTCCGGTGCCACGGGAATACATATTTATATTCCCCTGAATAAAAAGTATGATTTTGAAATTTCCAGGGAATTTGCGCACGTAATTGCAGAGCTAACCCACGATCTGGTGCCCGGTTTTACAAGCATAGAAAGAACACCGGCTAAAAGGAAAAGGAAAGTTTACATTGATTACCTGCAGAACAGGAGCGGACAGACGCTTGCTGCGCCTTACAGCGTGAGACCCAAACCAAAAGCGCCTGTATCAACTCCGCTGGATTGGAAAGAGCTGAAATCGATAGAATCACCTGAAGAATTTACTATTGAAACTATATTCAAACGGATTAACAAAAAAGGAGACCTGTTCAAGGCGGTACTTGGCAAAGGGATTGATATAGAAAAGTGTATGAAAAATCTTGGCTTATAACATGCAAAATGTGCTGCCCAACAAAAAATTAAGGCAAACTAAAAGGAAAAATAAGGTCATATTTTTCCTTTTTATTCTATTCATTTTTTCTCCCGGGTTTGCCATAGCCCAGGAAATACTTGAACTTGATGAAATAGAATTTTCATTTACAGGCCGGCAGACGTTTGATGATAGCCAGCTCAAAGATGCAATTGCCCTCTCCAAAAGTTCTGTTCTCAATATTAACCTGATTGAAGGTGATATTCAAAAATTAAAGAAGTTTTATTTTGATAATGGCTTTTTTGATGTAATTGTTGATACTTCGATCAGCGTAAACCGCGAAGATGCAGAAGCATCTGTCACATTTAAGATAACAGAAAATAGACGTTACAAGCTTGATTCGGCTTTAATAAAAGGGCTGGAAAAAATTCCTCCGGAAACATTAAGCAAGATCCGTAAGATTATCACGATAAAAAGAGGTGATAATTACAGCAAAGTACTTGTTTTACAGTTTGGTAACGAAATTCTGGATACACTGCAGAACAATGGCTATATGAATGCCCGGTACACGATTGATTCAGGTACTGTAATTAAGCGTTATAAAGAAAAAGGTACCGTGGTTGTTGAGCTTAGCATGGAAGGTACCGATACGATCTATTATTTTGGAAAAACAACAATAAATATTAAGGATAACGAGTACGGTGTAAGAACAGAATTACCTGCAGATGAAATTACTTATAAAGAAGGCGAAATATACAGCAAAGCAAAAAAGCTTGATAGCGAAAGAAATATCTCAAAGATCCCGATAATATCGAGTATAAAATTAAATCCGGGGGAATATACAGGCAGCACAGTTAATTTTTCAGCTGATATTACTCTTAATAAAAAAAATGAGTTAACACCATTTATTAAAGGTTCAAACTTTGAAAACAGGTTTTACCTTGGTGCCGGTATAAGATATCTGAATAAATATTTCTTATCGGGAAACCGTACGCTAATGCTGGAACTTGAAGGCGATTTTCATTCAACAGATGTAAATCGCACTGAATTTTCGGCAACTGTTACTCAGCCCCATTTTTTAAGACGAAATATTACACTGACAGATAAGCTTTCAATTGGATTCAACAATGTAGAAAACTATAAGAACTACTTTTTAGCCAATTTAACTACACTGAATTACTTTATTGCACCACATACGTTTTACAACAATGCATATCTGGATCTGAATGAAGAACTGATTTGGATAAAATATGATACAATTGCAACAGGCAGACAAACACAATTCAACTCAATTTTAAGTATTACATTTGAGCATGATAACACAAACAACCTGCTTGCCCCTTCAAGCGGATTTTACCATTCAATTCTGGCAGGTAACGCAGGTCTGCTGCCACGCCTTGTAACAGCATTGCTAAGTAAAAACATCTTCTATTCTCAATTTTTTAAGTTTTACACACTTAATAAATTCTATTTTTCACTTGCAAAAAAGGATCACACCGTCCTGGCTACAAATATAAAAATCGGTGATATAATTGAATATGGCTCAGGAGAGAACATCATACCTGTTCAGCCGCCGTATAAATTTTTCAGCGGAGGTTCAAGCAGTTTAAGGGGGTGGGATGCCAAAGAAAACGGAATACTTGTTAACAAGATCAATGGCGGTACATTCCTGGTAGAAGGAAGTATTGAGCTTCGCCGGAGGCTATTCCCTAATGCCGAGGGATTCATGAGTGCGCTTGGCGGAGCAGTATTTCTGGATTACGGTAATGTATGGGAAACTCACAAAGATTTCAGATTTTCACAAATAGCAATGGCTGTTGGGTTTGGTGTCAGGTATGATCTGTTTATTGGTCCGATCAGGTTTGATTTTGGATTTAAGCTTTATGATCCTTCGGCGCCTGAGGGCGAACAGTGGTTATTTGATAACCCCGGCAGAATATTTAAAGATAAATTCGCAATTCAGTTTGGTATAGGGCAGGCATTCTAGCAGTAGAAATACTTCTAAAATTTGATCTTATAGAGTATCTTAATTTCTGTTGTCATTATGTCGTTCTGATTTGAAGTCAATGATTGTTTCTTTTCTTCTCTTGCAAATTCCAGCAAAAGCGTTTCAGGTAAATTAAGATTCAGTAATTTATTAAGCGGATAGTCAACTATCAGTTCAAAGTTCTTTACATCTTTAAGCAGTTTTCCGCCAAACTTAACCCTTGCATCTCCAAGATCTGTAATAAGCTCTACATCTGTTTCCTGCACATTACCTTCGGTGTAATTGAACTGTGCGTCCACAATGAATGGAAGCACTTCCCTGACAGTTTGCGAAAGATACGATGAGGCATACAACGAACCAACCGATGCCCCAAGTGATGAAGCAACAGCAGTCCTTTCAGATGCAGAAAGTTCACTTTTATACCTTCCAAAAAGCAGGTAAGTGATCGCATCTGATTGCGCATCACTACCCGATACTTCACTGCCATCCTGGTAGAGGTTTAGGGTCAATTCAGGCGCCTTAGGGCTGCCCTTAACGGTAATAACCACTTCTACCTCATTGCTTGATACGGTGCCGTACTGTTCGGTAGTTTTTGTGCTGGCGTAGACACCTTTGATATCCAGGATTGGGTTTGAAATATCACCATCAAATTGGATGTTGCTTTCATTCAGTTTAAAATCCCTGTAAAACCTGTAATATGAATCGCCTGCAACATCAACGGATCCAAATGCCTGTAAGTTACCATTTACAGTTTTTATATCCAGATCAGCCTTAAGCTCACCAAATAACCTGTCACGGGTAATGTTATTAAAATCAATTGAAGCATAAATACTGCTTTCGGTCTTTACGTTTATATCAAGATTAACAAATGTTTCTTTTGTGCTGTCAGCGGAAAGAATATAAAGTGACCTTTCAAACGGATTTACTTTCGCGTATTCATCAGGTTCAAGTATCCTGAGAGAATCCATGCTGATCTTTAAAGAATCATTTCCTGCATCAATATATACAAAGTTATCATCACCCGTATTGTAACCGCTTCCTTCAAGCGGTACAGATGAAATTGTAGCTTCCTTTATTATCAATTGACCTGTAACAAAAAGACTGTCAAGACTTCCGGTGACCTTTACCGGCGGATTACCGATACCTGCGAGAATATATCCATAAACACCGAGTTCGTTTTGTTCAACGTCTTTATTAAGCATAACCATATCCCCCATTGCCTGAAGATCAATATCTGTTATCTTAAGGTCTTTAAAATCCAGGTTACCGTAAAGATCAATATGCCTTGAATCATCATCTTCATTAAAGATCTTAAGCCTATTCAATACCAGCTTAAAATTATCAGTGCTCATTTCAGCATCAAAGCTGTAATCCATTCCGGTCAGCGGGAACAAATATGCTCCATTGGTAACTTTTAGATTGCCTGTTAATGCAGGATCTGATGCTGTTCCTTTTGCGGAAAGATCAGCGTTAAGTATACCCCTTAAGCTTGCAATATCTTTCACCAGCAAGCTGAAATAATCCAGCTCGAAATTATCAGCTTTGAAATTAATATCAACCGGTAGAGATGAGATATTCAGCACATTCACTGTATCACCTGAAAGAGGATTTTGAAAAGGTACAGTACCTTTTACAGTTAGTGAACCCTTGTTGCCAGAATTTTCCATTTTTACCAGGGCATCGGCAATGTTATTTTCATAATTTACATTTACTGTTAAAACTCCTATATCTGTATCCTGATATTTCATTGTGTTGGTTTTTATATCAGCCTTTAGCTTCGGCTCAGCAAGAGTACCTTTATACGTCAGAACGAAAGTTGATAAACTACCATCAATATCGTCTTCTGCTGAAATTATGTATGTAGAATCCGCCATATTGATAATATCTGCAATATCAACAATTTTCAGATCCTTGCCTTCGAGCCTGAGGTCACTTTCGTTGTTTAACGAGAACTCACCGCTCAGATCTACAATTGTATTACGGCTCTTTATACTGAACTGCTCAAAATTAAATCTGTCACCATCGTTAAAACTGAATACCCAATTTTCTTTATTTTCAATGTTATATCCCCCGAACACTATCTTAACCGTATCAAGATCAGCTGAAATTTTTGAATTACCTAAATTCAACTTGCCGGATACCAATGCACTGCCTGTTGTATCCATTTTTGTGCTGAGCATCATTATGGCATCAGCACCCTGCATACTAATATTTGCCGCAACTGAATCAAATGAATTTTCACCAAATAATATCCGTTCACCAGTTGTATTCATTTCTATTGTTAATCCACTCAGGCTTCCTGTATATTCATTATTGATCACTGCATTTGAGTTGATATTATTCAATACTATCGCAGTATCATTGTAAGTAAAGGATTTCACATCTATTTTACTTGTTGAGTTAAATCCGCTTAAAGAATTCTTTACATTCCCTGAAACATTTCCGTTGAAGTAAACACCGAATGGTTTGAGAACTTTGCCCAGCTTAACGCTATCTTTGGTTCTAATATTATATATTAGATCAATATTATCACTTATGAATATCGGATCGTTGATTCTTGTATCATTCACTGAATCGGAATCATTTATCAAACCGGTTGTACCTGTACTGTTTATAATTTGTTCACTAA
>JABFSP010000061.1 GCA_013140565.1 Ignavibacteria bacterium | reverse complement strand
AAATAATATATTATAATTAGAAAATTTTGACATTTAACTAACTTTCATTAAAGCCATGAAGAAAATATTTACAGCTTTAACTTTTATAATTCTTTTTACCTCATTCATTTATTCATCAGGCACAGTATACATGCTGGCTGATTTTGAAAACACTTCATTCCCTCCGGCAGGATGGACGCTTGCAAACACCACAACTTACAATTTCATTAGAACAACATATGCAAGCGGCTATGGCAGCGGACTTTCGTGTGCGGTTGCTGATTTTTATGATTACCAGTCCGGTAATTTTGATCTTATAACCAGAACATTTCCTGTAACAACATCAGGTGATTCACTGATTTTTGATCATGCTTACACAACCGGTGCGGCAGAAAATGACAGGCTTGATATCTATTACTCAACTGATAATGGTTCTTCATGGCAGCTGCTGGTTACGTATCAGGGGGGACCATCGGGACCGTTAAAAACAGCTCCGGCTACTTATGACTTATTTGTACCCAATGCTAGCCAATGGGCTACCAAAAGAAACGCGCTTCCCGTTGGAACTAATAAAGTAAAATTTACCGGTGTAACTGCATATGGAAATAATCTTTATCTTGATAATATCAGGGTTGGAGTTCCTTACAGCAATGATGCAGGTTTAAGCAGTATAATAGCTCCAAAGTGGTCAATTACCCCACAGGGTGTTGCTCCGCAGGTTTCTGTGCGCAACTATGGCTCAAGTACTCAATCATTTAATGTTACAATGACAATCAATCCGGGTGGATATACAAATACTCAGAGCGTTTCTAATCTCGCAGCAGGGCAGGTTCAGACTGTTAATTTTACAAGTTTCAATTTTGCAACTGTTGGAAATTATACAATGACATGTTATACCTCTTTAGGTTCTGATCAAAACGTATCCAACGATACTATTTCAAATACACTTGTTGTAACTACTTCACCTCGAAATGTAGTCCTTGAATTCTGCACCGGTACCTGGTGCCAGTGGTGTCCGTGCGGTGATGATGAAGCACGTCACCTTGCTCAGGTGTATCCTAATTCAGTTATCCTTGCATACCACGGTGGCTCTGATCCATGGCAAACATTCAACGGCAACGGTATAATAGGTATGCTTGGTTTTGCGGGCTATCCATCAGGATTAGTTGACAGGCGTCTTGGTGCAAATAACGGCTGGGGTTCAATGTTCACCGACGCTGAATACAGATTATCACAGAGTCCGGCTGCAACACTCAGAATTGATGTGGTGAGCTCAAACTATAACACCGGAACCAGAGAACTTACTGTTAGCGCCAATGCGACAGCATTGCAGTCACTTACAGGTCAATATAAAGTTAATTATGTTCTAAAAGAAAATAATCTTGTTTACCCCCAGACAGGCAACAGCTATTGCCCGGGTAACCCTACGGCAATACATGATGATGTTGTAAGGAATATAGTAAACGGAGCCAGTGGTACAAATGTCAATACTGGTACATGGAATCAAAACCAGGTTTACCCTTTAACATTCAACGTAACACTTGCTGCAGGATTAGTACCGGGTAACTGCAGATTTGATATCTTTGTATACAAAGATAACGGCTCACTTAATGTTTCAGAAGTTCAGCAGGGAATATCTTCATCCTTCCTTGTTACAGGCATAAATCAGCAGGGCACAAACATTCCGGATAAATTCGAGCTCAGGCAGAACTATCCAAATCCGTTCAACCCCGTAACAAATGTACATTTTTCAATTCCGAAGAACACAAATGCATCATTCAAGGTGTATAACGGAATTGGACAGTTAATGGGTGTTTATTATGACGGCGCCATAAATGCAGGTCAGTACAACGCTGAAATTGACGCGTCAAATTTTGCAAGCGGAATTTATTATTACACACTCAGCACAAGTGAATTCACACAGACCAAAAAAATGGTAGTAGTTAAATAACAAATCAGCTCTATTACAAAGCCTCTGAAGCATTGATTTCAGGGGCTTTTTTTATTTTCCGTAGATCTGTTTACTGCAATAAATATTTACCATTTTATTTGATTATCCATTAAGTTATTTTACCGTTCATTTAATTAAATGAATTTGAAGAAACTAATATTTATTTTATTTATAGGAATATCGTGCACATCATTTTCGCAGGAAAATGTTAAGATCATGACATATAACCTGCTCAACTATCCTGATATTGACTCAGCGATCCGTAATCCTAATTTCAGAAAAGTGATCAGGAATTCAAATCCCGATATACTGGTGGTACAGGAAATGACAAGCCTGGCAGGTATGAATGGATTTTTGAGTAACGTTATGAACGCTTACGGGAACGTTTATTCAATGGGTACTTTTATTGACGGCACCGATACCGATAACGGAATATTCTTCAGAACTTCAAAATTCAATTTCATAAGTAATACCCGTATCAGGACATCAATTCGCGACATAAATGAATTTAAAATAGTACATGTAAATTATCCCGCTGATACATTAAGAATATTTTCTGTTCACTTAAAATCAAGCAGCGGAACTGCAAACGAAAACCAGCGGGCCGCTGAAGTTGACAGCCTAAGAAAATTCACTTCAACACTTTCTGCAAATTTATTTTATATGGTTGTTGGTGATTTCAATATTTATGGCGATTACGAACCTGCATACATAAAGCTCAAACAGATCACAAATGGTAACGGACATTTTACAGACGCAATTACAATGAGCGGTGTGTGGAACCAGTTTCAGTACAGGCAGTATCACACTCAGTCACCCCGCACCCGGGGATTTGGGGGAGGAGCAACCGGCGGGATGGATGACCGCTTTGATATGATACTAATGTCACCGGGCATATTCAACGCAGGCAGAATAGCATATTTGCCGGGGACTATGATACCATACGGCAATGACGGCAATCATTATAATGATTCCATAAACCGCAGACCCAATACCGCTGTGCCTGATTCAGTTGCCGACGCAATCCATTATGCCAGTGATCATATACCGGTTATTGCAACATTCACCTTTGGTAATGTTATCGGAATATCCGGCAATAACCAAACTATCCCGGATAAATTTGAGTTATCTCAAAACTATCCGAATCCGTTTAATCCAGTTACAAAAATTAAGTATGAAATTCCGGTTGCAGGGCAAAGGAATTCCTATGATACTAAATTAATTGTTTATGATATGCTTGGCAGGGAAGTATCAACACTTGTGAATGCTCAGCTTCCGCCCGGAAAGTATGAAGCTGTATGGAATGCATCAAACATGCCAAGCGGTGTATATCTTTATACGTTATATGCGGGGGAGTATAGAGAAACAAGGAAGATGATACTGTTAAAATAGATTTTGCGTTAAATTTTAGTCCCGATTTTTCCGTAGAAAATAAAAATGCCCGCCTTGTGAAAAAGCGGGCATTTATTGCAACTATGAGAATGGTGAAGATGGTGAAGAAAATGAGGAAAAAGATGAAACCAGATTGAGCTATATATATTTTAACAGAAGCATTTTCACTGCAGCTATATACTTACCGTTAATTTAGAAGTACTGATACCGAAGAGGAAGAAGTTTTTTCATTTGCTGTGAGGTTTAAGTTTTTAATTATGTAACCTGTATATATTTAATAACAATATCTCAGGAAAATACCAGCAATTGGAACAAATGCAGAAAAAACTAAATGTATTTGAGGAATGTGTAAAAATTACAAAAGAATTCTTTAAATGCAAGGTTATTTGTAGGATAATTTAAATCCGTATGTAGGTAAAGTACTACAGTTCTAACGGACTTTGAAATCCTTAAGAAAATTTTACTTGCTGAAAAACTTACTTTCAATAGCTCTCATAAACATATTTTATCAGCCTGTCTTTTTTATCGTTGATATCATACTTTACTATATCGATCAATTTATTATGTTCATCGTAACCGTATGTGTTGTGACTTTCCTTCTCGCTTTCACCGCGGTATTTTACTTCTTCCTTGAGAAGGTTACCTTCATAAATGTAAACATACTTTCCGTTAATTTCACCAAACCTGTTGTACCATTTTTTTTCTTTGATGTTGCCGCTTTCGTCATAGCTGATACTAAGTCTGCCGGTTAAACCGCCGCCCGGCTCAACTCCTGCTGATTCAATCAGCCTTCCCGAACCGTCATAGCTGTATGTTTCCATACTTACAGCTTTACCGTCTTCGTTATACTTTGTATAAGAAATTCTTCTTCCGGCTGCGTCATATTTGAACATTTCCCTTTCAATGGTATTGCCGGAAGTATTATATACTTCACGTTTGGTTAAATTCCCCGTTTTATCATAGCTGAACTTCACTTCATTTATGAATTTACTTATATATTCGTGTTCCTTCCTGTTGGGTCCCTGGTAAGCAAGAAGTTCTTTTTGTGTTGCCATGCTTAACTGGCTCCACCAGTAACGCGGACTCGTTGGATCGGTTTCATCACCTATTACTATATACTGGTTTTGTTCCTCCGTATCTGTGATATTCACAATAATTGTATAACTCTCAAGCCTTGGTTCAATGGCAAGCTCATCCTGTACACGCCCAAAGAGCTCACTTTCAAGCACGCTTGCCAGAATTGTAAAATAAACGCCAACTCTCACAGAGTTGTAATATGCTTCATGCAGTTCGCTCTTCAGCTTTCCTTTTTTGTTATACTTGTAACTTATCATTTCAATAATATCGTTTTTTGAATTATACCTGTTGGTCTGAATGACCCTGTCATTTTTGCCGTATTGGTAAAATTCCTTGATAGTAAGATCTGTGAATACATGAAATTTCGAATACTCAGTTAGATTACCGCGGTCATCATATCCATAGTAGAATGCTTTGTAACCGCTATCGGCAAGCACTCCATCCTGCTCTTTTGAATATCGGTATTCAAATACGCTTTTTGATTTGATCTTATTCTGCTCAATAAAACTTTTATCCTGATTCTTTAAAGTGATATCGTTTGCATTCTGAGCGATAAGTACAGATTGTAATAAAAATACTGCTGAGAGAATTATGATTTTCATCTTTTCAATTTTAATAATTAATCAATTAATCGGGGATAATGTTCCCTGTGAAAATAATCTATAAATTGATACGGATCTAATG
>JABFSP010000056.1 GCA_013140565.1 Ignavibacteria bacterium | reverse complement strand
AAAAAGATTCTAAATAACTGTAAAAGAGACTAAGCAAGAGAGAAAAAACTAAAACATATATGAAATTATTAAAATTATCAGCTTTATTATTGATCTTAACTGGTATTACATTTTCGCAGTTCAGGAGCCAGCCCAACAATGCCTTTTCGTATGGCGAAAGGCTCTCGTTTGAGGTGAGTTACGGTTTTATTACTGCCGCCGAGGCGTTCATGGTAGTATCGCCCTCACCGTTTATGTACAATAACCGCGAAACATACGAAGTTAATTTCGATGTGAATTCACGCTCAAGTTTTGACAAGATATACAAAGTGCGTGATAATTATAAAACATTCATTGATGTTGCGGGAATATTTCCGTGGCGATTTGAGCAGCACATAAGGGAAAGTGACTTTAAACGTGACTTTGAAGCTACGTTCATTCAGGAAAGTCTGAAAGTTTACACAAAGGTAAATTTTGTTGAGGATAAAATATACATTTCAAAGAATGAGTATGTTCAGGACCTGATTTCCTCTTTCTATTATGCCAGGACACTTGACTGGAAGGGTAAAAATGAAGGGGATATAGTTTCAGTCAATTATTTCTATAAGGATAACTTTTACCCGCTTGATATCCGCTTTGAAGGCAGGGAAACCGTTGATGTTGCTGCCGGTGAGTTTAAAACATTCATTCTCAGACCTATGCTGAAAGAAGGATTTACGAATAAAACTTCTGATATCTATATTTATTTAAGTGATGATGAGAGGAAGATTCCCGTGAAAGTTAAGATGAAGATCGTAATTGGTGCATTGGTAGCTGAGTTGACTCAGTACACCGGCCTAAACGGCCCGCTGGATTCGAAGGTCGGGGATTAAGGTTTTCTTTCCAAAATGAAATTTAAGGAACTAATATTATTATTGGAAAAAGATGGTTGGTACCCTGTAAGACAAAAAGGCAGTCACCAGCAGTTTCACCATCAATTAAAAAATGGAACTGTCACTGTTGCCGGTAAACCAAATAAAGATGTTCCGGTAGGTACATTGAATAATATTCTAAAACAAGCTAAATTGAAATAATATGAAATACTTAATTATAATTGAGAAGTCCGCAGATGGTTTTGGGGCATATGCGCCTGATTTTGAAGGGGTGGGTGTAGTAGGAGATACTAAAGAAGAAGTTCTTGACTTAATTAAAGAAGCTATTTCAATGCATATTGAAGATCTTAAAGACAAAGGAGAAACAATACCGTCACCTCATAACGAAGCTGAATTAGTTCTTGTATAGCATTATAAAAAGGCTTTTGAGGTCTTATCATAAGAAATTAATTAAAATGGAAGCCTAAAGCTTCCATTTTACATTTAATCCGCCCCGTTTGTTATCCATCCAGGGTGAAATAAAGAATCGTTTACCGGGATCTTCTTTGAATATAAAATTATCAAATATTGCGCTGATAGCAAACGCAGCGCCGAAGAAAGTCAGTACACCGCTATTTATTGAGCCTTCATCTGTCTTATCTTCACCAAGCACCTGGTTTTTAAACTTAAATAACTCTTTCCTAAGTGAATAAACAAGTATTGATGACCCGCTACCGATTATGGCACCGGCTAACAGATCGCTTGGATAGTGCATTCCGAAATAAGGTCTGGCATAAGCTATTATTAAACCCCAGGCGAACATAGGAGCATACACCTGCGGGTAAGCAGGATACCTGAGAGCGAACATTGTAGCCATTGCAAAAGATGTGCTGGTATGGCCCGAAGGGAATGAGTAAACGTCCAGTATCGGAATCCCTTTACTGTGAACATTTTTCAATGCATTTAGTGGACGGGCTCTTTTGAAAAATGTTTTTATCCCGAATGTCACCGCAAAATTAGTGAATTCTGAAGTAAATAACAGGTAAGCTGAATTCTCATCATACGTATTGCGTTTAACCCTGCTGTAAATGAATAATGATGGAGGCAGCATCAATGCTACAGGCAGCATTGAATTATCGAACGTGTTAAGTATCTTCGTTTTTAGCGGTGAGCGTGAATTGTTAATTGAGCGGAAGAGACGGACATCCGTATTATCAGGATCTTTTTTTAGAATACTGTCTTTGGAAAGAATGAGCTGGTGACTGTCTTCAGCTTTTGTTTTAAGAGAATCATACAATTTAAAGTTAATCGTATCTTGAGAATAAACGACGAACGGTAGACAAAACAGAAATACAAAAGTCTTAATGTAATATGGCATGTCGAATGAGACCCTTCACTTCGTTCAGGGATTATTTATTTTTCTTCTTTTTGGTGTTACCTGATTTTTTGTTATCTTCGGGTATTGGATATAGTTTCCTGTATTGGGTCCAGTACCAGCTTATGTTTTCAACGTAGTTGTACGGTTCTTTCCAGTTGGCAAATACACCATGCGGCGGCCGGGAGCTCCATACCAATTGGTGCAATGAATCATTCCCCGGCGCAAGCAGTTTCATGTATTCCTTTACAATATCCCAATCCTTGTAATCCTGGTTAAAGTAATAAGCCATGCTCATTGCGTCTTCAACGTGTCCGGAACCTGCATTGTATGAAGCCAACGCAAATTTATACATATTTGTATCACCAGTGCCGTAGAATCTGCCTACAAGCATTGCGTAATAATATATACCAGCTTTCAGGTTATTGGCAGGTGAGCGGTGTTCTTCAAGGTTAAGGGTCTGCTCAAGCATTGAGCCTGTCCTTGGCATTATCTGCATAAATCCATATGCTCCTGCATGCGATACCGCATCTGATGTGAATGCAGATTCCTGCCTTATCATTGCCAGTACCAGGCGCCAGTCGAGATTGTAATATTTACATTCCTCAAGAATTATATCACCGTATTGCTCCAGAATCTGGTCAGAGCCGCCCTTATTGAATTTGCGGTTGGGGTTACGGATAATTTTGACCATGTTCTCATAGCGGGCAACTGAATCCGCCGCATTAAAAGTACTGTCATTAAGGTTAAATGTAAAAATATCAAACAGGTTCTGCCAGTTTAAAAACGCATTTTCAATGTTTATGGCATTATTAAAGCTTGCGCTTTTGATATAGTTTTCCGTTTTCTTCTCGCTGCCGGTTTCAATTGGGGGTATAACGCCATCGGGATTTGATGATTTCGTTTCTGCGAATTGGCTTTCAATGGTAGAGGTTCCTCCAATATCAGTGAACTTGACGATGAGAGTAACGATCACCACAAGCACAAGGATACTTATCAAAATTACGGGAATTTTGAGGAAACTTTCGAATTTTAGTGACTTTAGGCTCAATTCCACAATGAATTTAATGCAAATATAACCAGAATAGTTTCAATTTTAGCATTTTTTTATCCTTAATGAAATGCTATTATTTATTGAAAAAATCAGTATTTTAGTGCGAAATTTTTTTTAGCCAGACCTTTAAATAATTAAACTTTTTTGGGAATATATTGTCATATCTATGAAAAGTAGGGTTAAAAGGCGGGCTGTAAAAATTAATCACAGAGTTAAATATACTGATAACAATAATTTATAAATTGAAAGTCCGGTAATTCTGAGCTCGCAGCTAATGACGGGGAACATTGGGAATAAAAAAAACGATCTTGAACTGATTCAGCGATTTAAAAACGGGGATATTACCGGATTTAATGAAATAGTCAGGAAATACCAGCAGCAGGTCTACTGGGTGATACGAAAGATGGTTCAGGATCACGATGAGGCGGATGATATAACACAGGAAGTTTTCATCAAGGTTCACACGGCGCTAAAGGATTTCAGGGAAGAATCGAATTTGTTTACATGGCTGTACAGGATAGCGACAAATTATTCGATAAATCATTTAAGAAAAGTAAAAGTAAGAAATACCGTAAGCGTTGAACTGGTTGTTGAGCAGATGGAATCAAAGGATAAAGGAGCGGATGAAACAATTGATGATGAAACAAAGCGTAAATATTTGATGGAAGCAATTGAAACACTCCCGGCGCAGCAAAGAGCGGTTTTTAACATGAGATACTATGACCAGCTTCCATACGATGATATTGCAGAGATGCTGGGTAAATCAACCGGGGGAATAAAAGCAAACTATTTTCACGCAGTAAAAAAAATAGGGGACTACTTAAAGGGAAAAATAGAATACTAATTGTATAAGAAATGAACAACAAATTAAACATAGAAGAAATTCAGCTCATGATACCTGATTATATATCAGGAGAGTTGAGTGAAGAAGAAAAAGCTCTCGTTGAAGGCGCAATGAAGGAATCCGCTGAGCTGAGGCAATTTTACAGCGAAATGAAGGAGACTTTCAATTTTGTTGGTTCTGTAAAATTCACAGAACCTGCACCGCAGTACTGGAACTCATTATTGCCAAGGATACATGAAAAGATCGAAAGTCGCGAAGCAAAAGGATTTTCGTGGGATAAAGTATCAGCTATATGGAAAGTACTTGTTCCAATTGCAGCAATTATACTGATTGCACTGGTGTACTACATAGTAAAACCATCAAATACACAACTGACAGAAGACAAGAAGATAGAAAATATCAAGAAGGATTCATTAAAAGATAATAGTAACAACCCGAAAGAAGAAAAGCAGGTTGAAAAGAAAAATGAGAACAATTTAACGAATGAACAGGGTAAGTCCCCAGAAAAACAAAATATCATTATAAAAAGAGATAATGTCTTTAAAAATGATAATATCGTAAAAGATGAAGAGAAGTCTGCAAATAATAATGATATTGTAAAAGAAACGGTAAAAGATGAAAATCTTGCTGTTGATGTTGATATCGAGGAAACATCAATATTTGCTACAGGTGAAGCAGCCGGATTTGATGAAGAAATTGAAAATGAATTAAAGAATTTAAACGATTCAGAGCAGTCACAACTGCTTGATGAGATCATAAACAGTAATCTATAATACCATAAAAAAGTAATACTATAAAAAAAAGTTTACCGGGTAAAAAATGAAAAAAACCTACAAAATATTAGTCCTTTTGCTGTTCTTCGGGATATTATCCCTGAATGCGGCTTATTCTCAGGATGATTTCAGGGAAAAACTGCAGGAAATAAAGCTTGAAAAGCTTACCAAAAAGCTGGAGTTGGATGATAATACAAAATCAGTTTTTATAGATAAGTAT
>JABFSP010000248.1 GCA_013140565.1 Ignavibacteria bacterium | reverse complement strand
AATTTGAATAAATATAATGAATACTAAAATTTTAGTTTTACTTTTATTAGCTACAATCGTATCATCATGCGGAAAGGAAGATACAACTCAGAACAACACGGGCAAATTTAAGGTTGGATTGGTATTTGATGTTGGGGGCAGGGGCGATAAATCATTTAATGACGCGGCTTTTCGCGGACTTGAAAAAGCGAAACAGGAACTTGGCATTGAGTTTGAGTATATCGAACCGGGTCCGGGCGCAGATAGAGAAGCAGCGCTTAGGCAATTTTCCAACCGTTCTGATATAAGCATAATTTTCGGAATCGGTTTTATTTTTACAGATGAGATCACAAAAATTGCGCAGGAATTCCCCGATAAAAAATACGCTTGTGTTGATTATACCGTTGACCCCTCAAAAACAATACCGCCAAATCTGGTTGCACTGGAATTCAAAGAAGAGGAAGGATCATTTTTAGTCGGAGCAATAGCAGGGCTAATGACTAAATCAAGTAAAGTAGGATTTGTTGGCGGAATGGAATCACCGTTAATTAAGAAATTCCAGGTATCATACGAAGCAGGAGTTAAGCATGTAAATCCAAATTGTCAGATCTTAATTGGTTATGCAGGGGTAACAGGTGATGCCTTCAAGAATCCGGGCAAGGGCAAAGAAATTGCGCTTGGACAATATAACGATGGCGTTGATATTATTTACCACGCCTCCGGCGTTACGGGACTTGGTGTATTTGAAGCCGCTCGTGAGACTAAAAAATTCGCAATTGGAGTAGATTCAGACCAGAACGATGAAGCGCCCGGTTACATTATCACAAGTATGGTAAAAGTGGTTGATGTATCAGTCTATGAAGTTATTAAGGAAGTAAAGGACGGTACATTCAAAGGCGGCAGGGTCGAGACTTTCGGTTTAAAGACCAATGGTGTTGATTACGCCTATACCGATAAGAATAAAAAAATGATTCCCGATGATGTTAGAACAAAGGTTGAAGCAATAAGGAAAGATATTATAGACGGAAAGATAACGATTCCCACGAAATGACAAACAGAAATGCCAAATTTCAAAATCCAAATGCCAAATATCTGTGTGAATAAATCACCTTTCACATTTGAGCTTTGGCATTTGATATTCAAATATCCTTTCAATTGTTATATAAAAATAACAGGAATAAATGACTGATCAGTTTGCTGTTAAAATGAACGATATCACCAAAACATTTGGTGAGGATTTTAAGGCAAATGATTCGATTGACTTTAATGTCAAAGCCGGTGAGATACACGCATTGGTTGGCGAGAACGGCGCCGGCAAATCGACATTAATGAACATACTCTACGGTATGTACCACCCCGATGAAGGAGCAATTTCAATAAACGGAAATGGAGTTTCAATTCACTCCCCTGCTGAGGCCATAAAACTTGGAATCGGTATGGTACACCAGCATTTTATGCTGGTAAGCACGCTGAGCGTGCTTGAAAATATCATTCTTGGTGATGAGGTCACCGGAGCATTTGATACCATTGATATGAAACGCTGCAGGCAGAAGGTTAAACAAATTCTGAATAGCTTTGATATTAGTATTGACCTGGAAGAAATTACCGGCAGGCTGCCAGTTGGCATACAGCAGAAAATTGAGATACTTAAACTTCTTTACAGGAATGCAGATATCCTTATCCTTGATGAACCGACTGCGGTACTGACTCCACAGGAAACTGACGAGCTGTTTAAAACCCTGATGGAGCTCAAATACGAAGGCAAGACTATAATACTCATAACGCATAAACTGGGCGAGGTGCTTGCGGTAAGCGATACCGTTACAGTACTGCGCAAAGGAAAGGTAACCGGAGTGCTGGAGACTTCAAAAACAAACAAAGCAGAACTCGCAGAACTGATAATTGGTGAGAAGCTCATTCAGGCGGATACAAAGACTTCACACCCAACTAAAAAAATAATACTTGAAGTATCGGGTCTTACAGTAAAAAATGAAAGATCATTCCGCGCAGTAAGAGATGTTTCGTTTGTAATATCAGCAGGTGAGATACTTGGCATTGCCGGCGTTGAAGGCAACGGTCAGACCGAGCTAATTGAAGCAATTTCCGGATTGCGTAAAATTGAATCAGGAAGTATAAAAATTAATGGTAATGCAATCACAGGTAAAACAGAAATAGCGCACATTCCCGCTAACAGGCATAAGCACGGCATGGTGGCTGAATACACATTATCAGAAAATATACTGCTGGGCAGAGACAATGAAAAACAGTTCTCAACTGGAATGCTGCTTAAGAAGACTGCACTTGATTCATTTACAAGTAGTTTAATAACTGAGTATGATATAAGACCGCAGGATCATAATGCACTTATTGCGGGACTCTCAGGCGGCAATCAGCAAAAGTTAGTAGCTGCAAGAGAAATGACAAAACAAACTGATGTTATTGTGATAAGTCACCCCGCGCGCGGACTGGATATAAAAGCCGCGAACTTTGTCTATAAAACGATACTTGAAGAAAGCAAAAAGGGCAAGGCGATACTGCTTGTTTCATCTGACCTGGGTGAACTGCTTAAGCTAAGCGACCATATCGCTGTAATGTATAATGGTAAGTTCACAGCGATACTTGATGCGAAGCAAACCAATAAACGTGAAATTGGCGAATATATGCTGGGAGTAAAAGATAAATAGTTTGGGAAAGCTGAATAAATATATTTTATATACGGCGGGTCCGGTGATCTCAATAATCCTTTCTCTGGCAATTGGCGGTGTTCTCATAGTTCTTATCGGGCAAAATCCAATTGAAATATATTTAAAACTATTTGGCGAAACACTTGGAAATACCTACGGAATAGGTCAAGTGTTGTTCAAAGCAACCCCGTTAATACTAACCGGACTCTCAGTAGCTTTCGCATTCCGTGCGGGATTGTTTAATATCGGCGCAGAGGGCCAGTTAACAATAGGAGCATTCGCATCTGCATGGGTTGGGTTTACGTTTGTTTCATTGCCATGGATAATATTGATACCGCTTTGTGTGCTTGCCGGTTTTCTGGCGGGTGCATTTTGGGCAGGTATTGCGGGTTACTTAAAAGCAAGATTCGGCTCACATGAAGTGATAAATACTATTATGCTGAATTTTATAGCGCTTGCAGTGGTTAGCTACCTTGTAAATAATATTTATTTGGTGCCTGCAACAATTCACACACCCGAAATATCCCCGAACGCAGTACTGCTTAGGTTTGATGTAATTACAGGGCTGTTTAAAGGCTCACCGTTCAACCTGAGTTTCATTATCGCCCTCGCGGCATGTTTTGTAATGTATTTCATAATTCAGAAAACCCCTTTTGGTTACAGGATTAAAACTTTAGGGTATAATGCAAATGCCGCTGAATATGCGAAGATGAATGTAAAGAAACTTACTGTTTCAGCAATGGCAATTGCTGGCGGCTTCGCCGGTTTGGGCGGACTGAATTTCGTGAACGGTTACAAACATTACTTCGAGCTTGGATTTTCTGAAAATGCAGGATATGTTGGCATTGCCGTAGCGCTGATAGCACGGAATAATCCTTTTGCGATCATTATAGTAGCAGTATTTTTCGGAATCTTAGAATACGGTGGTTTAACTGTGAATACACTTGTCCCGAAAGAAATTGTTACAATACTGCAGGGAATAATTATACTGATGATAATAACATTCACTAAAATTTTTGATAAGAAAATTAATATAAAGAAAGCATAGCTGAATTTGCAGGAACTGCTGACAATAACATTTGTGTTACAAACGCTTAGGATAACTATCCCCTACCTGCTGCCATCACTTGGAGCAGTTTATTCAGAAAAAGGCGGGGTTGTGAATATCGCGCTCGAAGGTATTCTGCTAAGCGGTGCTTTTGCCGCGGCGGCCGGGACTTATTATTCGGGGAATGTATTGTTTGGCATACTATGCGGTGTAGTTGCAGGAATATTAATTTCTCTGATACACAGTATCATTACAATTACCTTTAAGGCTAACCAGATAGTCTCAGGCATTGCTCTGAATATTTTCGCTTTCGGTTTAACAAAATTTTTCTGCAAAATTTTGTTTGGCAGCTCAAGCAATTCAGAACGCATACCCGGACTTGAAACACTTGACCTGCCCTTCAACCCGTTTTTACTGATCTGTGTATTGATACTTGCAGTAACATATTTCATGATTTATAAAACTAAATTCGGTCTTAGATTGCGCGCAGTAGGCGAAAATCCTGAGGCGGCTGATTCACTTGGTATTAATGTAAGCAGAGTAAGATATATAGGCGTAATTATCAGTGGTGCGCTGGGTGGACTTGGCGGCGCATGGCTTGCAATGGATCAGCACAGTTTTACCGATGGTATGTCAGCCGGAAGGGGTTACATTGCGCTTGCAGCAATGATAATAGGTAAATGGAATCCTTTAGGCGCAGCTGCGGCTTGTTTACTTTTCGGGCTGGCTGAAAGTTTCACTCTACAGTTCCAGGATTCAGGCATTCCTACACAATTCATTCAGGTTCTGCCGTACGTGCTTACGATCATAGTTCTGGCCGGATTTATCGGCAAGGCAAATCCGCCAGCAGCAGATGGAATTCCCTATGAGAAAAAAGACTGATTCAATTATTTATTTCACAAGAACAGCTTTACCATAATAATTTCCCTGGTCGGTCCTTAATGAATAAAAATACACTCCGCTTGGATAACCGGAAGCATCCCAGGCAACCGAAAAACTGCCCGGACCCTGTCTTGTCTGCAGAAGTACTTCTGCAAACTCACCATTTGCATTATAAATATCCAGCACAACATTTGTACTTTGTATTAGTTTGTATGAAATATTCGTCACCGGATTAAAAGGATTCGGATAATTCTGTTCCAATGTATTAACAAATGGTATTGTGTTAACCCCCGGGTCAGAAATTCCCACAACAGCTCCTGTGTACTTATAGAACTCGTTGCCTGATGCATAAGCAATGCTATCGCTTGCAATAAATATACCGTGAATGCTGCTTCCAACATTAATAAGTGACCATGTTTGTCCACCATCTGTGGTTTGCCTTAGCCCAAAACCGCTATGATTAGCGATCCACCCTGTATTTGCATTGATAAACCCGATTGGATCAAGATCATTGCCGCTGCCGGGTATGTTTATTCTAACCCAGTTCAATCCGCCATCAGTTGATTTGATAACTGCCCCGTTGCCTGCCGCAAATCTTTCAACGGTAGCATATCCCAGCAATGAATTTACAAAATATATGTTCCAGACATGTTCACTCTGAATAAAAGATTTATATCTTTTTGACCACGAATTTCCGCCATCAGTAGTGTATAGCATTACGCTGCCTTCTGTTACAATATTGCTTCGGCACCCGACGAACCCTGTATTTTCATTCATGAACTTTATGCCCACCTGGTAATTGCTGTATGCACCCATATCGATATTTTCGTATGTAATTCCGCCATCGGTAGTTTTGATTATGTTTGTAGGTCCGCTGTACTTCCCTGAGCCATACATGGTGAGATCACCCACGACAGAAATATCACATACACCCACAGGCGGAGGAAAAATAGTTGTATCAACTCTCATCCAGTTGGTGCCGCCGTTGGTGGTTCTATATAAGTGTCCACCTAATGAGCCTGCCCATCCCAAATTTGCGTTATTGAAAGCAACGCTTCTCAAACACCCTGCATTAACAGAAAGCTGTTCCGTAAAATTTAAGCCGCCGTTGGTGGTTTTAAAGATCTTATCAGGCGAGCCGCACTGGACTACCCATCCTGTATTTTCGTTTATGAACCAAAGATCTTCATAACGTCCCTGTGCTTCAGGTAAACCCGGCATTATTTGCCATGTTTGTGAATTTGTACCGGCGCAAAGCACGAATGATAATATCATTAATAGAGTTTTCATAATAGATTATTTTATTAAGACCATTTTCCCTGTGGAATGAAATTTTTCTGTTTGAATTTTACAAAAATATATACCGCTTGAATATTCAGAGGCGTCCCATACCTTTTGGTAGATCCCCGGGGCAAGGTATTCATTCACCAGTTCTGTCACATGTCTTCCAATCGCGTCATAAATGGTGATCTTTACATTTACTTTTTCAGGAATTGCAAACTTTATTACAGTCGCAGGATTAAAAGGATTAGGGTAGTTCCGGAAGAGGCTATAACCTTTGGGAATAATACCTGAAACCGGCTCGATTCCAATCACTTTTGGACTGTAACTTGCTATATACAGTAACGATGCTGAACTTGAAGCAGTAAAACTGCCACCGGCAATCAATTCATTGTTATAGACATTCAGAGTATAAACAGCATTATTGAAATTTCCGGAAGCGATCCAATTGGGGCCGGACCATTTAGCGATATTTTTGATACCAATATTGTTTATAGCTGTAAAAAATCCACCTATAAACAACTCACCGTTATTAACAGCAATTGCACTTATTGTAACACTGTTACCATTGAATATATCTGAATTAAAGGCAGACCATGAAGTACCGTTCCATTTAGCTATCTTATTTGCATTAATTCCACCAGCGTTAGTGAAAGCCCCTCCGGCAATAAGCTCGCTATTGTATACACCAAGCGAAAACACAGAACTGTTCATCCCGCTGCCCAGCGGGGACCAATTGGTACCGTTCCACTTTGCAATTCTGAATGCAGAATTTCCGCCCGCAAGTGAAAATGTTCCGCCTGCAACAAGATCATTGTTAAAAATTGCGAGTGCAGTAACAACATTATTGACCCCTGTACCCAGAGATGTCCACGCCGATCCGTTCCATTTGGCAATTCTGTTACAAGGGTTACCTCCGGCATTGGTAAATGCCCCGCCTGCGTATAGCTCTCCATTGTACACAATCAGAGCATTAATAAAATTGTTCATTCCGCTGCCAAGTGGTGTCCACGAACTGCCATTCCATTTGGCTATAAAATTTGCAGTTTGCCCTCCTGCATCAGTAAAATTTCCCGCAGCAATCAGTTCATTATTAAAAACCGTAAGCGCATAAACATCATCATTCATTCCGCTGCCTAAATTGCTCCAGTTTATTCCATCCCAGGCGGCAATGTGTTTAGCTGAATCACCCCCCGCAAGAGTAAAACTGCCTCCTGCTATAAGGTTAGCTCCAAAGACCGTGGTTGAAAGCACCGAGTTATTCATGCCGTCCTGCATTTGGGTCCATATTCTTGAACCTGTATCGGCCACCGCTGCATATCTTAAAACATCACCACCGTAAGTATTGAACTCTCCGCCGCAATAGAACCGGTTATCTGAAACAGCAAAAGTTAACACCTGTGAGTTAAATCCAAGCCCTGAGGGGCTCCACGTGCTTCCATTCCAGTATGCTATCTTCATTGAGGTATTGCCGCCTGCTGTAGTAAAATCACCGCCTGCATAAATCAGATTATTGTAGCTGTATAACGATGCAACAGTTCCGTTCATTCCGCTGCTTAATGCAGACCAAACAGTACCGTTCCATTTTGCTATTCTGTTGAGTGAAGTCGTACCGGATAAAGTGAAGGTTCCGCCTGCATAAAGAAAATTATTGTCAGAATGAAGTGTGTAAACCTGGTTATTGAATCCATCACCGACATTTACCCATGCTGTACCGTTCCATTTGGCTATTCTGCTGAGTGGAGTTGTACCTGATAAAGTGAAAAATCCGCCCGCAAAAAGCTCACCGTTATGCACTGTAACTGCGCGGACAAATGCATTAAACCCATCACCAAAAGACTGCCAAACTGAGCCATTCCATGCTGCTATATAGTTTGCCGGCTGTCCACCTGCCTGTGTGAAATTCCCGGCGGCTACGACCTGATTATTGAATACGGTCAAAGAAAACACTGCACCGAAGGTTCCTGAACCAACCGCGCTCCATGTGCTGCCGTTCCATTTAGCTATATTGTTTACAGTTTGGTTTCCCGCAAGGGTGAATAAACCGCCGGCATAAAGCTCATTATTAAATATAACCAGCGCGTTAACATCCCCGTTAATGCCTTCAGCCAGCGGACCCCATGTGCTGCCATTCCACGAAGCAATTTTGCTTGCGGGCGCTCCGCCGGCATTCATAAATGTACCTGCTGCTATCAAATTCCCCTGGAAAGAGATCATAGATTTAACAGAACTGTTCGTTCCGCTGCCTAAAGAAAGCCAGCCGGTACCATTTGCGGATAATGAAGAAACAAGTATAAATAGTGCAGTAATTGCGGAGATAGTTTTCTTCTTCATAAGCTACAATTAATTTGGTTTAAGATAATACAAAATCATAAAAATTCCAAAGATTATATAACCTGTTTGTTAAGGGGTAATTTTCTTCTTTATTAATCATTAAAACATCGTTAATTTTACTTACTTGGGTATTAATTTCAAAAAATATAAGGGCTTACTGGCAGGAAGTAAATATATTTTCCTGCTGAATTTAACTGATAAACTATTTTCCTTTATCATTATGCTTCTGTTGGCGCGCAATTTTCCAACGGAAATTTACGGGCAGGTAGTTACCCTTATAACTTTATCCATGGTATTGATCTCTATTTTTGATCTTGGACTCCCTATATACATTCAGCATGAAATAGCGGTGAACCGACTGGTGGCATCTGAAATTTTCAGCCGTGTGTTCATGCTCGGCTCTCTATTGATAATTGTTTATTTTGGGGTAAGTTCAGCAATTGTTCTGCTTTTATACCCGGAGATACCCTACACGTTATTTATCATAATATCACTTATGATGTACACATCATTTCTGGTCACAATCAGCAATAAAGCACTATCCGGGATAAACGAATATAAAAGGCAATTCACGGCTTTTCTTCTGCCACGAATTTTGATTACGGGACTATTCTTCGCAGGGGTCTATTTGTTCTCTTTCAGCTTACAAATCCTTTTGATGGTTATGTTCGCAGGGATAGCTGTAAATCTGGTAATAACCATTATTCAATTGCGCAAAAACCAAATTTCAATTTCATTAAAATTTTTTAATGCTGCAGGTGTAAAGAAGATACTGGCAATTTCACTGCCGCTGGGAATTGCAGTCGTGTTCAACCTGCTGTATGATAAAATTGATCTGCTGTTGATTTCCAAACTGCGCGGATTTGACGAGGCAGCGTTTTACAGCATTGCTTACGGACTTTTTAAATCTTCTTCAATAGCATTCTCATTTCTGCTTGTAAGCGGTTTCACAAGAGTTGCAGAACTTAACAGGGAACCTTCTGCAGTCAGACAATTTTTATTTGAACATGCGAAGCTTATCAGTATCATCTGTATTATAATTACTATTATACTGTTCATTTTCCCGGAATTAATTATTACCGTTTTTTACACAGGTAAATTCGAAGATTCTGTAAACATACTCCGGTTACTTTCCATTGGAATTATTGCTATGGGTCTGAATAACCTGACAGGAATAATCCTGAACGGCATGGGTTATTTTAAGATAGTAATGTTCATTACTCTCTATGCATTCATTATGAATGTAATATTGAATGCCGTGCTGATTCCCAAATATGGGATAGCGGCATCGGCGGTACTGACAGTATTCACTGAGTTTTTCATCCTTGTAATTGAGTGGTATTACCTGAAGAAAATATTGGTTAACTTGCAGTCTAAAACATCATAACAGCGTAATCAACAAAATGGGCACATCCAACTGGCAGAATATTTCATACAATATAGAGCTTATCAGAAAGCTTGACCCCGGATCAATACTTGATGTTGGGGTTGGTTTTGGCAGATGGGGATTCCTGTTCAGAGAATTCCTTGAAATATGGGATAATAACAGGTATGGCGGTCAGTGGGATCGTGTTATTGACGGCATCGAAATATATCCCGGATATATTAAGGACTATCACAAGTATTTCTACAATGATATTTTTTTGGTCAATGCACTACAATATTTGGAAGAAACGGAAAAAATATACGGCCTCATAAATTTTGGAGATGTAATTGAACATTTTACCAAAGATGAAGGCGTTAAGCTGATAGAACTTGCCTTAAAAAAAGGAAAGTATGTACTGATCAATATTCCAATCGGTAAAAACTGGCAGCAGGAAGGCACTGAAGAGAATCCGTTTGAAGAACACAAGAGCGTATGGCATAACAACGATTTCACAAAATATAGATATCACAAAATTAAGACTTTTTACGATCTAACTCAGCGTGAGTACAGTGTGGTACTGCTTTCAAACAATAAAATAAAATATACAAAAAAAAACGGCAGATATTTCAGATTAAAAAATATCTTAAAACACAGGCTTGGTTTAAAGAAGCTTATTGAGGGCTTTGAAAAGAACAAAAGATAATATAAAAGTGTTATTTGCAGGAAGATATTCTGCTGATACGTTGCTATCGGGACCGGAGCGCACAGCCAGGAGCATTTTTGCTGAACACTGCCTGAGTAACAGTTCGGTATTTATTCAATATTTTTTCGATGGCAGGAAGTTTTCTCTTTTCAAAAAGCTCTTCGGCAAAGAAGTAATCGCTTCAGAAGGCTGCGAAGTCCTGACTCTCGGGCTATTAAGGTTAATGCCGGAACTACTGAGGAGGAAACCTGAGATAATCCATTTAATTACTTTTGAGCGATTCGCGGCAATTTTTTATATTTACAGAATGGTATTCAATGTCAAAATAATCTATAATTCGCACGGGATAGTTCAGCATGAAAATTCTGAGTTTAAAGATATTCCTGCGTTTTACAGATTCAAAGATAAGATATGCGAGAAAATATTCTTAAAATATTCAGATAAGGTCATTTTCCCTTCAATTCTCGCTATGGATATTGCAGAAAAATACTGCAGCGTAAATGAAAAAAAGGCGGTTGTTCTGCCAAATGGAGTCAATGATGTGTTCTTCACCGGGAAAGCAAAACAAGGTTCCGGAGCAAAATTAAAAGCAGTGCTGCAGTTCAGGAACAGGCTGAACAGTTCAGGAATTGAGCTTCTGGAGAAATCCGGGAGCAGCATTAAAATTCCGTTGGATATTTATATATTAACCAATGAAAATATCTATTTGCAAAATAAAGATAATATTAGTTATCATATTACCAAATTGATTCCCTCATATGAGCTGCCTGATTTTTACGCTGATAAAGACATATTCCTCTCATTAAATAAGTATGATACCTTTTCAATTTCTACCGCAGAAGCAATGGCTTCAGGATTAATACCTGTAGTTACATCACAAACGGGAATCAGCAGGTATATAGAAAACGGTGTGAACGGTTTCGTGTTTGATCACTTTGATATCGGCGGGTTACCTGAGATATTGAATAAAATTGGCTTAACCAGCCTTCAGGAAAGAAATGAGTTGATATGTTCTGCAGTTAAAACTGCCGGAGATCTGAGATGGAGCAGTGTTTACAAATTGTATGAAGAACTTTACCGGGAAACAGCAGGATGAATATACTGCTACTTGCAAATGAGCTGAGATACACCTGCGGAGTGACCAATCACCTGCTTCATTTATCACGCGGGCTTATGCAAAGCGGCAAACTAAAACTATGGATACTCTGCGGCGGAGGAAACGGCATAAACCGTTTCAGCGATATTGATGTCAGCATAATTTCGGATGAAAGATTTCTTCATATTAACCGCAGTTTTTCCGGATTTATTTCAGCATTAAATTACCTTACCCGTTTCGTCAGAAAAAATGAAATTGATGTTCTGCATTCACACTATCATTATGGCGCAGCTATTGCGCGCAGGGCATCTCAGCTAACGCGAAGAACTACCATTCAGACAAATCACGGTATACTGGCTGATAACGGAAAATTGAAACATTTTAATGCAGATAAATACATAGCAATAAATGAGCATATCAGAAGGTATATTAAAGAAAATAACATAGCCGGAGATGATGATATAGAATTTATAAGATGCGGGGTTCCAATAAACGATAACCCGGCGGTTAAAGATAGTAAGGCTACAATAAAGATAGTAACAGCATCACGTCTTATCTACGGGAAAGGACTTGATGTATTTATAAACGCTGTAAACAAACTGTCTGAGAGCACTCTTGCAAAAGCTGAATTTTGCATAGCCGGTGAAGGAGAGCTTGATGATGAACTTAGAGAGCTCAATTCATCGCTTGGCAGTAAAATAAAATTTGTGGGGAAGGTAAATGATATATACGCTTTCCTGAATAACTCGCATGTACTCGTTAATCCTTCCCGTTCCAACAGCGAAGGTTTCCCTGCAATAATATCTGAAGCCGGCGCGACAAATACGCTGGTTGTAAGCTCTGATTTTGCAGGGGCAGAAGATGTGATAATTCACGGTGTAAATGGGTTAATATACAAGGATAACAGTCCGGATAAACTGAGCGGATTATTGCAGGAAGTAATTTCAAACTATGAAAAGTACGCTCCCCTTTCCCAAAATCTGTACGAATTCACCAAAAAAGAATTTTCAATTCCAATAATGATTGAAAAACATATAACACTTTATAATAAATGCCTCAGGTAATAAAAAATATTTCGGTTTTGATGCCTGCGTATAATTGCGGAAAGTATATTGCCCCGGCGGTAAAAAGCGTATTGAACCAAACATTTACGCACTTCGAGCTCATTATAATTGATGACGGCTCAACAGATGATACTGAGAAGATCATAAAAGGCTTTACTGATAAAAGAATAAAATACAAAAAAATCAAACATAGCGGAACATCTGCAGCGCTTAATTATGGAACAGGACTATGCAAATATGACTGGATAGCCCGTATAGACGCTGATGATATTAATACAACGAACAGGCTTGAAAGGCAGTTAAAGTTTCTGGAAGAAGAAAATGATATTGATATACTTTCTTCATGGTCAGTCTATTTTACTGACCCGGCAAAGATACTTTTTTTGCTAAATGAACCGATGAACCACAACGAAATACATAAATACCTTAATATACATAATCCAATTAATCAATCTGCAATGATATGCAGAAAAAGTATTTTTGATAAACATAAATTTAACGAATCCCTGAACAGCAATGAAGATTACGAATGGCTTTACAGGATAAGGGATGAATTCAGGTTCGCCAATATACCCGAGTACCTGGTTTACACAAGACTGCGTGATGATTCACGTACTGCCACCGGAAACAGGGGTAACCTGTATGATATGCTTAACACCAATGCTTTCCGCAGAATGGTTGATTCAAAATCCAAAGGAGACCATTTCTATTGGGCATCTGTGGCCGCCTGGCTGAATTATTTTTACGGCTCAAGGCAAAGCGCCCGCGGATATTTCAGGAACTCTTTTTCTTTGAAAAATTTAACTGCATATTTTACTACATTTTTACCTGATAAATATTTCTTTAAGTTTATAGATTCACATTTAAAGTACCGGATAAAAAGTATCTTTAAGAACAAGAGTTTTTTCAAAAAAGAACTGGATTCATTACTGAAATAATTTTACAGAACAGAGTAATTTGAAAGAATCACGGAAATTCATATATTATTCACTGGGAATATATGCTGTTTACGCAGCTTTGCTGCATTTCACCGGATTTTACAGCATTGGACTCTTATCAGATGATTACCTGAACATATATGACGCGCTTAATTCCACACTTTATCAGAAATTGACAGGACAGCTTCCCTTCACGAATGCATTTCATATCAGGCCGGTATATTATCTTTCACTCGAAAAAAGTGTTAACATAAGTTCATTTCTTGGTCTTGCCGGAGATAATTTTTTGTGGTTCAGGATCCAGAATTTAATTCTGCTGTACTTTATCGCATTTACTGCAGGCTTAACTGTATTTTATCTCACTAAAAGATCCACAGTATCACTGGTTTGCTCCGCGGCTATACTATTATATCCAAATAACGTCAACAATATCTGCTGGATGGCTGCCAGGGTTGATCTTATTTGCTGTTTTTTTTATGTAGTATCGCTGCTTCTGTTTTTGCTTTACGCTGACTCCGGCAAAAAGATGTTCTTCTATATTTCTATCTTTACATTTTTAATTGCTCTTTTTACCAAGGAGCTTGCAATTACTTTCCCCGCTGTAATATTCCTGGTCGAGTATTTCAGGAAAGGTATGCCGGGGATTAAAAAAACAATTCCGCTTTTGATATCATTTGCTGTTTTTCTTATTTCTTATTTTGTTTTCAGGATACTAATTCTCGGGAATAATATGACGGAGATCGCGACCCTATACCAGGCATTTCCTTTAAGCAACGCTCCCGGTGTATATGCAAGAGCGCTGATTGCGCTTTCCATTCCGATGGATTTTATAACGCTCAACTTCCAGCTTCGCAATGATAACAAATTTATATTATTGTACCTTCTTATACTTTATGGTTCTGTGTTTTACCTGTTATGGTCTGCGGTAAGAACCGATATCTACAGAATTATCGGACAGTTAGCGGCATTCTTTTTTGTTCTTATCACTCCCTATGCGATCGTTGGATACATCAGGCCGCAAATGATCCTTCTTCCTTATGTAATAATCAGCATTTTTGTGCTGTTCGTTTACAGTGAGCAAAAAAGGGTTAGCCTGAAATTTAAAAAGCCGGTCCTGCGTATTTCATTTGCCGCAGTTGTAATTTTCTGGTGTTTCTGGTCAGTTGGTACTGTATCAGACTGGCATATCTCCTACAGCAAGGCTATGATCAATGTTGATAAACTGATTGGCACTCAGCATGACCCTCAAAAGAAGATCGTGCTGATAGGGAACCCCGGCCGCTTCAAACAAACTTTGATGTTCGATAAGATGACCGGTGCGTATAACTTCTGGAAGAACAAACAGTTCATAATTAATGATACTATAAACGATGTGATCCAGACCGCTGCATTTGAGGAGAGCTCAATCGGCGCACGGCTTGAAATTAAGAGCATTTCACCAACGGAATTCGAAATAAAAGCAATTGCACCAAAACAGTTCTTCTATATAGAGGGATATAACAGTGAACGCATAAGGATTGGTTTTAAAAATGAAGATATTTCTGTTGAGTTCACAGAATTCAACAATGTTGATAAACCGATCAGACTGAAACTGAATATCCTATCGGATAAAATTGAATGTTATTTAGCCGAAGAGCTGGGTTTCAGAAAGATTAACTAAGAATAGTTGAAACTGAACATACTGTATATTACCCCTGATTTTAATTATGCCTGCGGCAGGTCTTATTATGTTTACCTGCTTTCCAAATATTTAAGCAAAAATCACAATGTTCATCTAATTACTAACGGCGGTGATTCCATTGAACGTCTCGAAGAATCCCGGATAGACTATCGAATCATAAAAGGATTGAAATCGAAAAACCCCATTTCAATAGCAAGAAACATCTCAGAGATAAGGAAATACATTAAGGATAAAAGCATAAATATTGTTCACACACATCACAGGCTTGCTGAAGTACTGGCGCTGCAATCAATTAAACTTATTAAGAAAAAGCCCGCATCAGTATTCACATCACTTAGTATAGTAAAGCGTAAATATAATATTGAATACCGCTCTGAAAGGATCATAGCAGTAAGCAATTCCATTAAGGAAATGCTTCTGCATAAATTCAAGCTCAGCCCCGAAAAAATTTCACTTATCAGCAATTTTACAGATACTGATGAGATCCACGAGCTTGAGATAGCATCCCGCAAGTCCAGAGAGCACAGCAGCTTTTTCTTCATACTGGCAATTGGCAGATTCCATAATGATAAAGATTTCGAGACACTCCTTAAAGCACTTAATATTCTTAAAAAAGAAAGAATTGGCCTGATACTTGTCGGCGAAGGCAATAACGATATCGACTACAGAAGATACATAGCCAAAAATAACCTGGATGTTGAAATAATCGTGCCGCAAAAGAATCTGCTGCAATATTTCCTGATTGCGGATATTTGCGTTCTGCCATCAACCCGTGACCCATTCCCTAATTTCATGCTGCAGTCGGGTCTGCACCGCGTTCCATTTATAGGCGCTAACGTTGACGGCATCGGAGAATTGATAAATGAAGAAGTTAACGGGCTGCTGTTTAATGCCGGAGACGAAAAAGGGCTTGCAGAGAAGATCCTTAGATTCAAAAACAATAAAAAACTTGCTGAAGCCTGTGCAACAAACCTGCATAGTGATGTTGTAAACAATTATACACAGGAATTTATAATACCTCGGATAGAACATCTATACAGGTCATTATTACCGCGTTGAAATTGGAGAAGGGTCAATTAAATATAAATGGCATAAAGATATCTGATACAGGATATGCGAAACTGCTCACCCGTATAAACAACAGTATTGAAAGTAATACTCAAACTGCAATTGCATACGCAAACGCAAACAGCGTTAACTTAACATACAAATTCCCGGAACTTGTTCGCACACTTGATAAATTTGATATCATACATCCTGATGGAATTGGAATAAGAATTGCAGGAGCAATTCTTAAGAATCCTTTCACTTCAGATGAAAGATTCACGGGAAGTGACTTTTATCCCCTGTTAATTGAATATGCTATTAAGCACAAACGCAGTTTTTACTTTTTCGGGCATAATGAAGATACACTGGCGAAGATCCCGGCGTTTTATCCTCAATTGAAAATTTCCGGTGTGCGAAGCGGATTTGATCTTTCCGATGAAGAAGTGTTATCAGGAATAATAAAAAATCCGGCTGATATACTGGTAATTGGTTTGGGTACCCCAAAACAGGAAATATGGACTGCCGCCAACAGATATAAACTCAACAATAAAGTAATAATCTGCGTTGGCGAAGGCATAAAAGTATTTGCAGGAATTAAGAACCGGGGACCCGCATTCTTACGCGCTATAGGTTTGGAATGGCTTTGGAGATTCATGACAAATCCGTTCAGGTATTTCCGGAGGTATTTCATAGGGAACCCTCTATTTTTATATAGAATTATTAGTATAAAAATGCGTAAATTGGCAGAATGAGTGCCATAAAATTTCGTTACTTTATTGCAGTATTTATACTGCTTTCAGGAGTTGTGTTAAGCCAGAATTTCAACTGGATAACGCCAAACAAGACCTACCTGAAAATGTACGTTTCCGGTGATGGCATTAACAGGATAACACGAAGTGAATTTACAAATTCCGGCATAAACACCACAAACATTGATCCCCGTACAGTTAAAGTTTATTACAAAGGCAGCGAAATTCCGGTTTATTTTGAAGGTGAACAGGATGGTTCGTTTGATGCTAATGATTTCATTGATTTTTACGGTCAGCGGAATTATGGCGGTTTAACCACAACTTACCTTGCGAGTCTTGGGCCAACTGTTTTTGACTATTCGACTAATGAATTCAATGACCTGTATTCCGATACAAGCGTATACTGGATAGGTTGGGATGGACCAAACGGTTTAAGATACATAAATTCTACTTATACTGTATCTAATGAGTATCCACAGAATTATTCACTTGAGAAGTTACATCTGGAAGTTGATTCTGTCTACAGCCTCGGTCAGACCATAAATTCAAATTCTGACTTCAGGTACTTCAATAATGAAAAAATTTCCGGGGAAGGCTGGTACTGGCGAAATTTAACGGCAGCAAACGGATTTTCGATAAGCCGTGTTTTTTCATTGCCGTTACTGAATCCACTGCCTGCAAACTGTACTTTCCGGGTATTCGCATATCCTAATTCAAGAGATACTTCGTTTAACGAGCACAAACTTGTGCTTACATTAAATACAACTAATATTGTAACCCTTGCAAAGAACGACTACGAAAGATTTGATACTTCTGTGACTTTCCAAAGCAGTCTTTTTAGCAATTCGCAGAACACAGTTACCATAACTTATACTCCAACATTTTCAAATCCTAACGCTACACCCAGCCTGTATTTTGATCTGATAGAGCTAACCTACCCTAAACAGTTTAAGTTCACCAATGCCCGTTGCAGGATAACGCTTAATTCAACCGATACATCAAGCGCTGTATTCAGGGTTACAGGATTTAATTCATCTGCTCCATTTGCCATTTACGATGTAAAGAACAACATAAAAATTACCAGTATCAGTAATGAAGCCGATACACTATTTTTCACCGGAAAACAAAATGGCGATTTTGAGGTCTATAACCAGGCTATTACACAGCGGCCATTCCGCAGTTTGGCAAGACAAGTGCAGAACTTAACAGCTTCATCAAACGGGGCTGACTATATTGTAATATATAACAGGCTGTTTGAATCACAGACAGAGCAGCTTCGATCACACAGGCAAACCAGGGATAACTTCCGTTCAGTAAAAGCTCCAATTGATGATATAATTGATATCTTTAATTATGGGATGGAAAGTCCGGTTGCCGTACGGCGATTTGTGAAACATGTGTACGATAACTGGCAGCAACCTAAAGTTGGATACATTGCATTGCTTGGAAGAGGCTCGCTTGACCCAAAGAATAACAGGCTTACTAACAGCTTCTACCGGAATCTTATTCCGGTTTACGGTAATCCGCCCAGTGACGGGTATTTTGTTAATTTTAATCTGAATGGTTTCACTTATTTTCACCAGGCTGCAATAGGCAGGCTGCCTGCTTACACGCAGCAGGAAGCACAGGACATGGTGAGTAAGATAATAGCATATGAAAACGAACCGCCTGCAAGCTGGTGGAAAAATTTTAACATGATAACCGGCGGACCGAATCGTATAGAACAAATACAATACCAAACACAGTCAAATGAACTGGTAAATAATTATATAACGCCTGCACCAATTTCCGGTATTGCTGAAAAAATATACAGGAATGATTCAGCGGGTTTTATAACATTTAACTACGCTGATTCAATTAAGAATGCAATTAACCGCGGCGGTTTGATAGTAAATTTTATAGGTCATGCAGCCAGCCAGAACTGGGAGCTAGGCCTGGAAGAACCACAAACACTTTCCAACGGCAACCGCCTGCCGTTTGTGCTAAGCATGACATGTTTTACAGGAATAAACGCTGAGGCGAATTTCAGAAGTTTCGGGGAAAAGTTCGTATACACTTCAAACCGCGGCGCGCTTGGTTTTTTGGGTACTACCGGATGGAGCTTTTCAGGGGCAGGTAATGAAATTAATAAACACATTTTCATTGGACTTTCGCAGGATACGATCCGAAGGCTGGGCTCACTAGTGCAGTTTGCCAACAACAGGATGGTACCTGATTCATCAAACTTCCAGATGCGCAACATGATAAACTGCTACAACCTGCTGGGTGACCCGGCTTCAAAACTGCTGCTGCCAGTTGGTCCGGAATTTGTGATAGGACAAACCGATTACAGAATTACAGATCAGTACCCGCTTGTTGGTGAAACAGTTACATGGAAAATATTCCCGAAAAATTACGGATTATTTGTTCCAAACTGTGCTGTAAGATTTGAGATATTAAAGAACGGTCAGCAATTCCGTTTTAAGGATACCAATATAGTTAATTTTAAGATGTACGATACACTTTCCTATACATTCAGCATTGATACAATCGGAAATTACTCATTGAAGGCAACACTTGACCATAACAACATTTACCCGAACGAAGACCCTTCGAACAATGTAATTGTTCTGCCGCTTCCGCTGAGGAATATTTCATACACACCGTTAAAGCCAATTAACAATTCAGTTATTGCTGAAGATTCCGTTGAGTTTGTAGGGCTGAATCCTCAGATCGACCTGAGAACGAACAATGTGAAAGTAATTCTGCAGGTTGATACAGCCCAGACATTCAATTCGTTACTCCTGAATTACTCAAACAGCAGTATAAGCGGTGTTGCGAATAAAGTGCGCTACAGGATACCAATGCTTGATTCAAACAAGGTTTATTACTGGAGAACGAATGCAATAATCAATGGCGATAGTGCAGGCTGGTCTGAAACCAACAGGTTTGTTTATAATCCTGCAATATTGCAGGGTAATTTCAAATTAATAAACAGCGATTCTATTGTTACATTATATCCCCGGTTGTTGGGACAGTTCCCAGCTAATTCATATTCAGGGTTATATTATTCAGGTACCGGATTCAAGCTTAACAACAGTCCGGGAGTGCTGCAGGTGAAATCGCACGGTAACAACGGTTACCAGGCTTCTTTCTTTTCAATGCCCGGATACCAATTCTTTATTGATGGCGGAAGTTTCCCCGGGTTGAATATAATAAAAGCCAGAAGACTGACAGGTAAACTTCTTGAGTTCAGGAATTTCTATATGAACTCTTCCTCTTCATCTGACTCAGTTCTGAGTTTCCTGAATACTTTTGATACCACTCATTATTTAATGGTGGCTATTTCTTCATGGACACCAAATTCAGATAGCCTCAGGCCGAACTGTAAACTGAAATTCAAACAGTTCGGCAGTCAGCTTGTGGATTCAGTTACTACGTTTTCGGCATTTTACACATGGGCATTTATTGGTATTCTTAATTCGGCTCCAATACCGGGCGCAGAAGAATTCCATAGAACTCATCCATCATGCCAGGATTTTTATTGTCCGTCATTTGCTACTTTAAATTCAACATTCTTAAACACGCTTGGTACCATTGATTTTTCAATGGGTCCGGCGCACCGCTGGAAATATTTTTCGTGGAACAGGGTATTGCCCGGAGGTTCATTTGTCAACTTTGATGTGACCGGAATAGACATTTTCGGAAATCTGGTGCCGTTGTACTCTAATCTCAGCTCAAATGCGTTTTCAAATCTTGATACAATAAACAGTTTTATTTATCCCGAGCTTAAAATGAGAGCCAGTATTGAAATTGATACCCTCTCCGGAGTTGAGTCACCTGAGTTCAGGTCATTGTACTTTAAATACACACCTCCTGCTGAAATCATCCCCGATAATTATTCATTTATACGCAGCGATACGGTGGTTGATGAAGGCGCGCAAGTCACAGTCAGCGTAAGGAATCATAACATTGGCTTCGTACCGGCAGGTACGGTGGTGTACAAATGGACAGCGAATGCTTATAATGGCTTGGTTACTTTAAAACAGGATACAATTTATACTCCTTTAATGCCTGATAGCAGCTATTTATCCACAGTTACTTTTAATACACAAGGTTTAAAAAATCCGCAGTCAACAATAGATACGCTTGATATTAATTTTGAAGTAACCATGCTTAACAACCAGAACGATTATTACCCATTCAATAATTTCGCCTTCACTGAAATTGTTATACTGGGTGACTCCACCGGTCCTTCAATAGATGTTACCTATGACGGCATTAAAATACTGCAGGGAGATCTTATCCCGGCGAAGCCTGAAATTCTTTTCAGGTTCTACGATGAAAGCAAATTAGAATACAGCATTGCCGATACAACCGGAATATACATTAAGCTTGACGGCAGAAGGATAAATTATTTTATTTCAGGGCAGCAAAATCCGGAGATAACATTCACTCCCGTAAATGACGGCAATTTAAAAACAAGTGTGCTGTATAAACCCGAGCTCACAGCAGGTCCGCATCTGCTGCAATATTATGGAACTGATAAAGACGGGAACAGGGATACGCTTATTGATAATGCCTATGTGAGTTATGATTTTGCAGTACGCAATCTATTTAACTATCCAAACCCGATGCAGGGCGATACCTATTTTACATTTGACCTTTTTGCCTCAGAAGCACCGCAATCTTGCGTTATTAAAATATTTACCGTTGCATGAAGGCTTGTGAAGGATGTAAAAGCCCCCGCAAGAGTCGG
>JABFSP010000095.1 GCA_013140565.1 Ignavibacteria bacterium | reverse complement strand
CCTGCTTAAGTTCCAGTAAATATAAAATAAATATAAGGTCTTTTTGTAATTTAATGTAACTGCATTTAAAACCATAGTTTCGATTAATCCGTATGTATTATTAATCAGCTGTAATAGATCTATTAAGTTGATAAAAAGATCATATTAATTAACCAAATTTTAAATTTTATGAAAAATTTCATTAAGAAAAAACTGTTCATGGTTTTGGTGCTGGGCGCGGTATTTTCTGCGGGCATTTATGTTATTGCCGCAGATCACGGTGACCCGCCAAGCCTTGCATCAGATCAGCAGTATGATATCTCCGATATCTACGCTTTCAGAAGTCCGGAAGATACTAACAATATTGTATTTTACTGCGGACTTGAAAACTTCCTTTCACCGGGGCAGAATCCCGGATTCAATGCTAATCAAATGCTTGAAATTAACATTGATACCGATAACAATAACATAGAAGATCTTGTTATCCAGTGCATCTACGAAAATAACATGGTCACAGTTTACGGACCTGTTGCGCCATCACAAACAGGCACATCCAGCACATTGATGAGCAGCGCGGTAAAAACCCAGGGGAACCTGAACACAGTAATTTCTGCCAACGGTATGAAAGTTTACGCAGGCTTAAGGGATGACCCCTTCTTTTTTGATCTGAATCAGTTCGGGATGATAATTGCCGGAACAGCTACCCAGTTCAACGACCCGGGTACCGATACATTTGCGGGAACCAATGTGCTTGCGACAATTATCGAAGTACCAAAATCAATGCTGGGCACCGGCTCATCTATAAATGTATGGGCTGAATCAAAAAGGAAAGACTGACCCATATTTTTCCGGGTTCATAAAATAATTAACTAAACAAACAATCATGAGATCATTTAAAATCAAAATTTTAAGCATATTATTATTGCCTGTTGCGGCAATAATAATTTCAGGCTGTTCGGATGATAACGTAACAACCAATAATCCGGGCGCTATCGTTACATATTCCATGCGAGAACAGATGGGAAGACCTGCAATTGCTACTGTATTCATTAATTCTTCAATGAAGGATGCTTTCAACTCCACGCCGCCATCAATGATGCCGGCGATGTTCCTCGATTCAATGAAAGCTAAGCTTGTAGCGTTAAACGGCGGCACATATAACGGTAATATACTTGTACCAAGTGACCCCGGTGGCAGTACGTTCATGTCATTACTTGCATCGGATGTGCTGAATGTATCGAAACTCGGCGTAACTTCATTCTATAACGGCACCCAGGTACTAACCGGCAGGGCGCTTACGGATGATGTAATTGATGTGGAGCTGATACTTGTTTTCGGCGGACCCACGGGTGCATCAAACCCCGGCTTAACAAGTGATAATGTTGACGCCAACGATAAACCATTCTCTAATACATTTCCTTACATTGCGGAGCCGTGGTAGGTTTACAAAGGTAAATTGCAATAAACAAACTTCTTCAGGCGCTGCAGTGAAATGAAAACGCTTTAAATGATCTTCAAAGTAACTGCAGCGTTCTGTAAATAATACCAAACTACAATGCTTAATACGTACATCAAAAAAATACCGATTTACCTTCTGCTCCTGTTTACTGCTGTGCTTATGTATGCCTGCTCAGGAAAAAGTTCTTTGCCTGTTGTAAACGCCGATGAAGTGAGAACTTTTCTTGCTGCAGATAATTCAGCGGATACTTACAATAAAGAGCTTGAAGAGACAAATAAACGAATACAGTTCCTGACCATCAAAATGGAACAGGATAATTCAGGGCCGGTTACGGCGGGGCTTTTTGCCGGGGCACTTTCGCAGAGATTTGAGATCACGGGTGATATAAACGATATAGTTTCAGCAGATAGCCTGCTGCATATTGCCAATACAAAATTTAACGGATCAAAAGCAACGGTATTGCAGTCACTTTCTGCCAACGCTTTAAAAAGACATGAGTTCAAAGCCTCATTTGAATATGCGTTCAATGCTTATGAATTAGGCGAACATAAAAGTATATCTGCCGGAATGATGTTTGATGCCGCCATTGAAACCGGCAGTTACCTTCAGGCTGAAAATTTACTGCGTACAATAACCGGCAAGAATGAATTTTCATACCTTATCAGGGCATCAAAGCTGAAGCAGGCAAAAGTTGAGACAGACAGTGCGGTAATATTTATGGAAATGGCGCTTGAAAATGCGCGGAAGAACACCGGAAATACTGCAAAAATGACGATCAAATGGGCTGAAAATACGATGGCAATGCTCTACTATAACAATGATGAATATGAAAAAGCTTATGAGCTGTTTATAAGTTCGCTCAGGCGCGATAGGAACAATTACAAAGCTCTTGAAGGAATTGCACTGATAGCCGCAGTTAATGATAAGAACTATAAACTTGCCGAAGATATCCAGTTGTTTCTTTCAGCCAGGCTTCTATCACCCGATCCATATTTAAATCTCTATAAGATATCAAAGCTAACGGGCGATGCGCCTTCCATGAAGCGTTACCTTGATGAATTTATCACTCGTACCAAAAACCCAAAGTACGGCAAAATGTATAACAGGTATCTCGCAGAAATTTACACAGAGGAATACCGCGATTTTGATAAAGCCAAAAGTATTGCCTTACAGGAAATAGATGAGAGGCCCTCGCCTGCATCATATTACCTGCTTGCGTGGATAAACAGCAAACAGGGTGATAATAAAACAGCAATTGAGATCATTAAAAACTTTGTTGAAGGAAAGACACAAGACCCATCCATACTTTCAGGCATTGAAAAAATTTATTTTGAAGAAACCAAAAGAATGTAAAAGCATACCTGTATGAAAACATCAAAGTTTATTTCTTCAGCACTGTTATTCTTGATTCCCGCGGTTAGGCTGGCAGCTCACCCGCTTGATATGAACCCGGAGACGATTTCACCGGCTGAAGTATCATGGGTTTATCTTCAGCTTGGTTTTGTTCACATCCTGCCGCTGGGTATTGATCATATTCTTTTTGTCCTGGGATTGTTCTTCCTGAGCCCGAAACTTAAACCGCTGCTTAAACAGATAACATGTTTCACAATTGCGCATACTATCACGCTTGCGCTGGCAATTTATGGTGTGGTATCGCTGCCTTCATTTATTGTTGAGCCGGTTATTGCCGCTTCAATTATTTATATTGCCGCAGAGAACCTGCGCAGAAAAGAATTGAACAACAGCCGACTGGTTGTTGTTTTCCTTTTCGGGCTGATACATGGAATGGGTTTTGCGGGCGCGCTTAAGGAGCTGGGTTTGCCAAAATCTCAGTTTTTGAATGCGTTACTTACCTTCAATCTGGGTGTTGAGCTTGGCCAGATAACCGTTGTACTGCTTGCGTTTGCAGCTGTTGGTTTATGGTTCCGGTCAAGAGAGTGGTATCATAACCGTATAGTTGTACCCGCATCTGTTTTCATTGCGGTTATTGCTGCGTACTGGACGGTTGAACGGATCTTCTTTTAGAGATCCCTTATGCTCTGAGTAAATTAAAATATATATTGCAGAAACCGCAAATGCGGTTAATTCAAATAAATCGACAAACATTTATGTCTAAGGTTTTATCTAAAAAATCATCTTCTCCTGAACTTCCTCTTATAAGTTTCATGTGAACCCTTGCTATACACAAGTATCGCAACCGCAATGTGTATCCAGAACCAGGGATTTTCCCAGCCCATGTTATCGTAAATATAAATGATCATAAGCAGTCTTGGAAAAAAAGCATACAATAATACGTCACCAATGAACGGAATATTATTATTCGGTATCTGGTGGCTGAAGTATGCAATAGCCAGCGCGATCCTTGGTAAAAACAATGTTACTACTAATATCCAGGTTTCTATCATATCTTTTTGAGCTAATTTTACAAATATAATTGAACTTTCTTTTTAAAATCAGCCAATTTGCCAAAGAATTTTTCTTTCTTCCGGTTTATGATATAAATCATTTAAATTCACTGAAATAGCCTTTAATTTTGTAGTAAGTAAAAGTGATATTTTATGAAAAAGTTTTATATACTCTTAATTGTAACTATTCTGACACCCGTAATATTAAACGCACAGGATAGCATAAACATCAGATCAAAAGACTCCTTAGAATCAGTTGATTATTTTTCAAGATCAATCGATGAATGGCTTTCGGATAAGAGCGATAACCGTATGATCCTTGCGCCAACAGGCAGAACAATAAAACAAGGGCAGTTACAAATTGCTTCAATGGTGATTATTCCTTATCTGGCTTTTCCTACCGCTCATGTAGGAATTACCGATTATATTAATGTTGGTTTTGGTTTCTCTGTACCATTTGGATTATTTTACGTTGCGCCGAAAGTAAGATTTTTAAAAACAGAATATCTGAGTATAAGCGGGGGACTTTTATGGTGCCCGGCAAAGGATAACAGCCCTGACTTTAATTCTTTTTCAATTGGTTATATAGCGGCTTCAATTGGTTCGCAAGAAGCCTCACTTAATATCGGTGCGGGATATAACTTTACCAGGGGTTTGTTCGATAAGAAACCTGTTGTTCAGATTGGCGGAGATTTACAGGTCGCCCGGGGATTTAAACTGATCTCCGAAAATTGGGGAATTGTTGGTGAATCCGTACCTGTTTTATCAGCGGGTATCAGAATATTCAACGATTTTATTAATTTTGATGCACTGGCCGTATTTGTACCCGGCAGCGATTTCCCGCTTGCATTCTACCCGCTTGTAAGCATGGGCTTAAATTTTGATCTGATCAATAAGAAGAAATAGACAATATTTTAAATTTCCTTACTATATACTACGATGGTTAAGAGTTAGTTAGTCAATTTCTTAATTATTTCTTTATACTCCGGAAACATCCTTAACAATTCTTCCCTTTCGCCCAATTCAAAATCATCAAAATGGAATCCCGGTGCGACCGTGCAGCCAACAAGGCAGAATGAATCCACAGAATTTACCTTAGCGCCAAACCACACTCCGTGCGGTATAACGCACTGCAGTACTTCACCGTTTTCAATATTCCTGCCAATTGTCACTTCGCTGTAATTCCCGCTGCTGTCTATCATATATACCGTTACCGGTGAACCATCATAAAAATGCCAAAGCTCATCGCTTTTAATGCGATGAAATGCTGAAAAAGTATCAGAGGTCAGCAGAAAATATATCGAGGTCGAGTGATGCCTTGCGCCCGAAAATCTTTCAGGTAAATGCTCGCTAGCAATTTCTTCGTCTGACCTGTACACTTCCTTAAACCACCCGCCTTCCGGGTGCTTCTGTAATCCAAGTTTTTTTATATAATATTCGTGATCTTTCATTTACCGGAAATTAATTCCCCTCTTGAGAGGGGTGTCACGCTGAAAGCGTGACGGGGTGTGTTGACTATTTTTTTCTTAATTTTGTATCAGCGGAACAATTTCCCCGCAATTTCAGTAACATAACTAACTGAAAAATATTATGAAATTGAAAATGAAATATTTATCATTATTACTGCTGAACATACTGTTCATATCAAGCGGATTTATCTGCGCGAAAAGCATTGGCTCTGGTGATGGCTCTCCCCTGCCCAACACCCGGCCTGATGATATACAGTTCAGCTATTCTCAAAGCGGGGGAATGATGTACTACAGTGAAAATATTTTTATCTCAAAGGATTCCTGTTATTATAAAATCAATGATGGCGGCTCAGTTACACGCGTAAATTTTAAATTAACATCTGCGGAGCTTGATAGATTGTACTCAGTTTTTAAAGATAACGATTTTGACGAAATTGATTCATACGAAGAAAAAGTTTATGACCGCGGCGGCGAGAGTATTTCGCTTAGCTGGAAGCCCGGCAAGCAAACAAGCGTTAGTAATTCCGGAATGAATTTCATAAAAGAATCATGGCACAAAGAATGGAATGCCTGCACGGAGGCAATTGAGAAAATTGGCAAAGAACAGATGGAAAAACAAAAAAAGGATTATGTTATTTCATTTGATAAGTCACTTTTTGGCAAAGAAATTTATATGCAGATTAACCGTGATGCTGTTGTTCCCAAAAGTATGTTAATGGCGGAGCATGACTACGATAAGGAAATTAACAGAACCGTGAGACTCTCACCCGGTAAACACAACTCATCAATTACAGTCGGCAAGTCATACAACACTATAATCATAAATGCCGATAGCACCAAAAGCCTCCGGCTTTATATGGTCAATGATTCCCTTAAGCATGAATTTGTGAAGTAAGCGGTTTCTTTTCTGACAAGGGGCTACAGCCCCTTGTTTATAATTTCCACCTGAAACTTAAAACCCCTATATTGTTGTTACAACACATAACTAACCGCTAACTAACTATAAATTATCATGATAAAAAACTTTCTTAACAAGTATAGCGATGCCGGCATCCTTTTTTTGCGAATCGGCATCGGTTTTTCGTTTATTTTCGTTCATGGATGGGGTAAAATAATGGGCGGACCCGAACTTTGGGGCAAGATCGGCGGCTCAATGGCAAACATGGGCATAACCTTCGCTCCGGTTTTCTGGGGATTCATGGCCTCAATTTCTGAATTCGGCGGCGGAATATTAATACTTCTCGGACTCTTCACACGCCCCGCTTCGGCATTTATGGCATTCACAATGCTGGTTGCATTCATGCAGCATACCTCAAAACTTGACCCGTGGAACCGCGCGATCTATCCAATGGAAATGTTCGCAGTCTTTATGGCTCTGTTATTCATCGGCGCAGGAAAATACAGCATCGATGCGCTGATATCCAAAAAGAAGTAAGTTCTACTTCCTGAATATTGTTGCTACAAAGCAGTTCCACAGACATTCCTGTCTGTGCTTTTTCACTCTCATTCCCTCCAGTGGAGTCCTTTGGACAAACTCATGTTTGGGAATGTATGATTTAACAATGCTGAATATTTTTTTGCAGGGTCTTTAATTCATTTAAGGACCCTGTTCTTTTTCAGGAACCATATCCCCAAATAACCTGTATAATCCTTAACAACACAATCAATGATCATCATAGAGCATGAAAATATCCCATAAAGCAGCAATTATCGCCGTTTTTCTGTTTTTTACATGCAGCCTGTTTTCGCAGAAACACCAGTTTTTAGAGAACAATATTTTCTATACTAATGGATACTTTATTGAACTGGATTCATTATTGATTAAGAAACAACTCAGAGGCGAGCAGACATGTTATGGGCAGGATGATAAATTTGTGTTCACTGGTAACGGGAATAATATATTTTCATGGGATAAATCTACTTTAGAGCAAAGCCCGGCTTTTGATACGGCGCTGTTTTATGATATCAGTGTTACCAGTTATGGCTTCAACTGGAATATTGTTTACCTTAACAGAAAAAAGTTTTCTATTGACACGAAACGAAATGTAATTATTATTCAGAACAGCGAGAATAACACTTCAACTGAAATTAAGGACGACTATTCATCATACAGCAGGAACATAAACGGCAGGGACCTGCTTTTTAAAGGACCAGATGGTATCGTACACGTAAAAGATCTTGAAGGTAAATTCGGTTACATAATTTCCTCATACGATGAAAATGGCAAAGAGTTGTACAGGAAACAGCTGCATCACACTAAAATTGAAATTACCGGCAATACTCACCACCATGAAAGAATTCTGAATTATTTAACCCACAATTCAAAATATGTTATCTTCACAACAAGTGTCTTTTCAAGGGAATTCAGCCAAACGGTAATTTTAGAACTCGCTTCAGGAAATCTGACTGAAATTCCCATCAGCACGGACGGAGTTTTATTCGACAGGGAAGATAACATCACTGGCTTGTTTCAGTATGACGGGGAACGTAAAGAAGTTACGTTTTATGATAAGTTAAGCGATAATATTTTATGGAAGTATAAATACAGTCATAATGTTGTTTACGCTTCAAGTGTAACTGCGCTTGTTCACGGAGATAAGCTCATACTTGCTCTTTATCACTCAATTTCAACAGGCTCAGATCTTCTTGCGCTTGATATAAATTCCGGCAAATTATTGTGGCATGCAAATGTTGACCAGGTAAACGCATCTCACTCGGAATATTACAACACTGTAAACCTGTACGCGTACAAAGATAAAGTGCTAATGGAAGGGATTGAATCATACGGCAAATACCTGCAGGTTTTTGATATTAAAACAGGTGCAGCATTATACAGTGATCTGTATACGTACTAGAATTATCTTATCGCACTACTCAGAGTCACTTCTCTGTCAAAACAACTCTGCAAAAATGAATAAACATCATCTTCCCTTACATTTTCGTATCTTTGTAATATAATAATATGAAATTCAAAATATACCTCGAATACGCCGGAGCGAATTACTCCGGCTGGCAGAAACAGCCGAAAGAATCAGCGGTTAAAACCGTGCAGGGCACATTAATGAAAGCCATTGATACCGTTTTCAGGAAAAATAAAGGTGTCAATAAATTCATCGATCTGCAGGGCTCAGGCAGAACAGATGCGGGCGTACACGCTATCGAACAGGTGGCACATTTAGACTGCGAAACAATGCTTGGACCCGAGATACTGAAAATGAAAATTAACGATGAGCTGCCGGGCGATATAAACATACTCGAAATTGAAAAGGCGCGGCCTGATTTCCACGCGAGGCATACGGCAAAATCACGGCAGTATTTATATGTAATTTCAAAACGCCGTACGGCGTTTGAAAAACGTTATGTATGGTGGGTTAAGGATAAGCTTGATGTAAAAAAGATGAAAGATGCCTCAAAACTTTTTCCTGGCATGCATGATTTCAAAGCGTTTTCGGATAAGTCACCTGATGATAAATCAACCAAATGCCTTGTTGAGTCACTTGAAGTAACCGAAGACGCAAATAAAATTTACATCCGCATAAAAGCTTCGCATTTTTTGTGGAAGATGGTAAGGCGTATTGTCGGCGCGCTAGTGGAAGTTGGCAGAGGCAAAATGAAAAGTGAAGAAATATCTGACCTGCTGAATATCGGAATTAATCACCGCAGCAAAAAAGGGGTCGCTGAATTCACCGCCCCGCCATCGGGGTTATTCCTTGAGAAAATAATTTACTAAACATGAGACTCGATGATTGATATAATCCCGATATTTGACATTTGAGCTTTGACATGCTTGACTGCCCAAGCAGTTGGAATTATGCGGTTTTAAACTCTACCTCTACCCCAAAAACCTCCTCAAATAATTTCTTTTTACTTGATGCCCCCCAAATTTCAAGCTCAATATTTTCAGCGTTACCTTTGATAACAAATGATACTTTACCATCATCGTTTACCAGATCAATATCGCTGATTGACGACGTATGGCTTCTATCAAGCCCGTCTGCAATACGCAGTATTGCGGCAAGTTTTCTTATTACAAGCTGTTCATCTGATGTAAGCTTGGCGTAATCGGGGTGTTTAAGCTTGGGGTGACTCTTCCGGTGGTACCTCGCTACATTCGCCACAATTTCCTTCTCGTTTTCGGTGAAGCCAAGCATTTCCGCGTTGCGGATGATGTAATATGAATGCCTGTGATGCTGCGAGTGCGATACAAAACCCCCAACTTCATGCAGTATGGTTGCCGCTTCAAGGTACTCGCGCTCTGCGGGCCCAAGCTTATGCAGTTTTTTTGTTAGGTCAAATATCTTAAGCGCAAGCCCTGTAACATGGGCTGAGTGTTCTTTTTCTATCCTGAAATTTTCCGCAAGATGCATTACACTGTTATACCTTATATTGCTTAAGTGATCCTTATCCTTAAGCATAAATTCCTTTTCAATGGTATCAAGCACAATGCCCTCACGCAGCGCGTATTCTGATATCATCATTTCCTTTATCTTCAGCTCTTTGAATATCTGCTCAAGCAAAATAGCGCCCGCGGTGATAATATCCGCCCTTGCGGGGTCAAGTCCCGGAATTTTCAGTTTCTGTTTTATTGTGCCTGCTTCAATGATATCATTTACTGCGCCGTAGAGCTCATCTTTTGTAAAAATAAAATTGTTCAGCCTTGCATCAGCTTCGCCGCCGCGCTTAATGTTAATTATATTTGCAAGATTCATTATTGTACCTGATGAACCCACTGCAATATCATACTTATGCTGCTTGCTCTCCCGAGTTACCGAGGTCATAAATCCTTTAATATATTCCCTGCACGCCTTTACTGATTTTGTATCAGTATCTTTATCGCCGAAAAATCTTTCCGTCAGCCTTATCGCTCCAAGCTTCAAGCTGTTATCATAATAAATATCCCTGCCTTTGCCAATTAAGAACTCAGTGCTGCCGCCGCCGATATCTATCATCAAAATGGTTTTATCAAACACTGGCACTGATTGCAGTATGCCGAGATAAATATACCGCGCTTCTTCTATACCGGAGGCGACTTCAACGCGGATGCCAGCTTCGAGTCTAGCGCGGATTATGAACTCATGCTGGTTCATCGCTTCCCTCACAGCGCTTGTTGCAATGGCGCGCACCTGCGCGCCGGCTGAATCAGCCAGTGCGGCAAATTTCTTAAGCGCAGCAATCCCGCGATCCATCGCGTCTTTGCCAAGGTGCTTCATATCCGCTGAGCCTGAACCAAGACGCACACTTTCCTTTTCCCGCCCGAGTATATTAAACTTGCCGGTATTGGTATCCACTTCAACTATCACAAGATGAAATGAATTTGTTCCTATATCAATTGCCGCTAAGCGGGGCTTTATCATCTAAAATTACTTTTTTGCCTTTCCGGCATTTTTTGTCGGTCCCGCTTTGGCGGGATGCACTTTTCACTTTCTGCGTTTCTCAGCAGTCCCGCGCTGCTGCTTAGCGGGATTACTTACATTTCACTGATTCTGCAGCTTTATCCATTCCGTTATATCTTCCAGAAATCCGGGTACAAATGCTTTAGGCAATTGCGGGTATTCACCCGGGCTCCCCGTGCCTGCTTCCTGGAACAAATGATTCGCATCGGGATAAATACGGGTTGTGTAATTACTGTTACCGGCTTTTTTGAGTGCGTCTTCCATCGGCTTTTGATTTTGCCCGACGGGTACCTGCAGGTCCTTGCCGCCAAAGAGCATTAAAACCGGTATGGTAGTTTTTTCAAGCGCGTATGAGGGGTCATAGCTCAGGAAATATTTCATCCATTTACTGCTGAACTGATTAATGGCGTCTTTGGCTGTCTGTTTAACGTATTCATCTTTGTTCTTTATCACTGATTTTTCCTCGGGTGACATTTTATCATAACTATCGCTTACATTTTTTTCAAGCTGTTCTTCAAGCTCTTTAATATTGCCGTCTTTAACCAGTGTCTCGTATATTAGATTCATCATAACAATGTAACCGGAAATATCCTCTTCTGATGCATTTTCTGATCTCATGATAAGCTTTGACTGCTCCTTAATGATATCAATTCCTTTTACACCCGTGCCTGCCATAAGGATCATGTATGCAACATTCGTCTTACCAGCAACTATTGGAGCGACTATACCGCCTTCGCTGTGTCCAAGCAGTCCAATGCCCATTGGATTTACATACTCCTTCGTCTTCAGCAGTTCCACTGCGCTTACAACATCGCCTGCAAAATCCATGGTGGTTGATTCATTCACCGTCTTGCCTTTGGAGCCGCCAACACCTCTATCATCATACCTTAGTACTGCAATATCTTTATTTGCAAGATGTTCGGCAATGATCTTGAATATCTTAAACCCGTAAATTTCTTCATCCCTGTTCTGCGCGCCGCTGCCGGTTATTAATACAACTGCTGGATACTTGCCTTCGCCTTTGGGATATGTAATTGTACCCGCAAAAGTATTGCCGTCATTATAGAAAGTTACTTCTTCTGTATTGAATGTCTTTTCAACTGTATCAACTTGTATTGTTCCTGTAACAAGCTCGCCCCTAACAAGGCTGAACCTGCCGTTAATGCCTGATTGCAGGAACGTTCCGCCGATTGAATCACCGTAATACAGCCCTTCAAATACAGCGGTTCCGTTTGTCGCGGGCAGCTCAAAGTGAATTTTGGGGTTGCTGAATGATACCTTTTCAAGCTCTAAACCCATTGCGCTTTGCTCGGGGATATCCATTACAGCCTTAACGGTCTTGCCCGTTGTTGTGAACCTGACGCCGATACCTATCTTAGTGCCCATAATATCTATGGCGCCGTTCCAGGCAGTATCAATTTCGGATTGGGAGTAAGAAACAGAAGTGAAGAACAATAAAATTGCTGCCAGAGTGAATTTTGCGGATCTCATATAAATTATTCCCCGTGGTATTTATTTATACAAAAATACGAAACTATTTATTACCCTGCTATTTAAATAAAAATACAATAAGGGTTATCAGACTTCAAATGTCTATTTGTATATTCTCTGGTCAATTATTTTGAGGATATGGTTTTCTTTGATAAATGTTAAGACTTTTGAAGTCTTATCTTTAAATACGTGTGGTTTTTTGATATTGTAACTAGAATTTACCGGATAAATTAGTGCAATTCCTTCCTTCGCTCCGCTCTTTAAGGCAGGCGTGAAATTCGTGGTCTAATTTTTTAATATCATCCTCAAAAATTCTTCCTGTTAAACACCCTTAAAGCAAGCAGCGTTGGCATAACTGCCCAAAGCAACAGGAAGCCCATGGAGAACAGCATACCAAAAGCTGAACCAAAGAAATGCTGAAGCGTAGCGCCGGTATATCCCATTAATGCGCTTACATCAAGCTTTAGAAGTATAAGGATTCTGGCCAGATCAACAGGATTTAAAGCTGATACTATTATAGTAGCTTTTTCAAGCGGGTATGAACTGAACACAAAATAAAGCACAAGCACCAATGCGTCGAATATCACTGACATATAGAACCATATCACAAGCGAAAAACCAATTCCTTTAGCTTTATCTTTATTTACCACCGAAGCAAGGAAAGCTAATGCTGTAAAAATGAATGTCAAAAATATTCCGCTGAGTATAAGGTAAAATGATCCCGAGGCACCGCCGTACATTAACAGTGGCAGACCCGTACCAATCGCGAATCCCACTGCCAACGCAATTGATAGCCCCGCATACTCAGCCCAGAAAATATTTTTCCGTTTAACCGGCATTGCAAGCAGCATTTCCATAAATTCCTTTGAGTTATAGAAATGTATCGTCCCGAAAATTATACTTACAAGCGGAACAACAAGCAGAACAATATTCAATAAGCTTATAACTGCCTTTGATACATCCTTACCTGTGTAAATTATTCCAAACGATATTGCGAACAAGAGCAGTGTGTATATTATTATCATCTTGCTTCTCAGCACGTCGTATAAAACATATTTTAAGATCTTAAGCGTTGTCATTGTTATTGCTTTTCTTCACTTTCTGCTGTTTCTATCAATGATGCGATTGCCTGGTTCAGGTTAGCCTTGCCGGTTGAATTGTACAATTCATCCTTAGTATTATCAAAATATATCTTGCCTTCAAGCATATAAATAATTCTATCGGCCATTGCTTCCACTTCACTTACAATGTGTGAGGTAATTATTATAAGCTTGCCTTTTTTCTTTTCTTCAAGAATTTTGTTCTTAACAATTTCGCTGGATACCGGGTCAAGCCCCGCAGTGGGTTCATCAAGTATAATAATATCACCCCCGAACAAAAACGCAGCTGCGCTGCTCACGCGCTGTTTCATGCCGCCTGAAAGCTGCCCGATCTGTTTATCGTTCATTTCTGATATTTTAAGCTTTTCTATCAGCTCTTCATCATACACACAATGATTTCCGCGGATATCTTTTATCATAGCCATAACTTCCTTTACCTTCAGGTTTTCGGGGAAGCATGAATACTGCGGCATATAGCCGATGTGTTTCCGGTATTCACATTCACCGTTTACATGGCAATCATTTACGTAAATATCACCTGAATCAGCCTTCACGAGTCCCAATATACATTTAAGCATCGTGGTCTTGCCGCTTCCGTTCGGACCCATCACCGCAGCAACGGTACTTTCACCAAGTGTAAGCGATACACCCTTTAATGCTTCATTCTTATCAAACTTCTTCTTTAAATTCTCTATCCTTATCATATCGTTACTCATTGTTAATTGTTCATTACTCATTGCTAATTGATCACCTTTTCCATCTTAGGCGTCTCATCAATCAACGACTCCGGGGTAAATACCGGCACAACCCTTTCAGCCATATCAAGCAGGTCAGCTACAAAACTCCTCAGCAAAAAAACCGCCTCGGGAGTTTCTTCAACTATCTTGCTGAATAAACTCACCGGCCTGTAGGGCACATCGCCCGTACCGTTCTTATCAAGATCGTATCCTTTGTATTTATCCCAGTAATTACCCATAAACAAATTGCTGTTACGTGAGCTGTTAGTTGTCACATCAAATGTATTGGAGCTGAAATTATTTCCTCTTATGGTATCATCAGTGCAGTTGCCAAGTATCTTTAACGCATACCCGTTCGAATTGAATTCATTGCCCGCTATAAGCAGGCGCGTGCCGCCTTCGGAGTATATACCGACCGTGTTACCGGTAAAATTGTTGTTTTCAATGTAGCTATCGGTAATTTCCTTTAAAAGCAGACCGTATGAATTTGAACCATTATTGAACTCAAACCGGTTGTTTATCATCCTTACGTTTTTGGTGTACATAACGGCAACGCCTGCGCCGTTATCGGCAAAAACGTTGTTCACATATTCATCGTTGTGTGAGAACATAAAATGCAGCCCGTACCTTACATTTTTAAAGCTTGAATTATTTTCAGCACGGCTGAAGGTCGCGAATTCAAAATAAATGCCGTCACGGTGACCCGTAATAGTATTATTCTTCACAAGTATGTAGCTGCATTTCCATAAGTGTATGCCGTTACCCGAAGAACTCTCGGTCACGGCGTTACTTGTCGCTTCGTTGTACATCACATTGCAGGAATCACTTCCCGCAAGATATATTCCAAAGTAATTATTGATAAGTTTATTGGAAAGTATATTGCAGTGTTTTGAATCCTCTATTCTTATAGCGGCATAATCACGCATCCCGCTGAATCCTGAATTATTGACATAAAATCCTTTCACTGTAACGCTGTCACTGCGGATAATGATAATTTCACCCTTAGAAAATCCGTCAATTGTCGGGTATCCTTCACCAATTAACTCGATCGGTTTATCGATGAGTATTTCAGTCTCCTTATACAAACCTTCTTTTACAATAACTCTATCACCCTTAACCGATAGCTGTACAGCGTTTTTAATACTTTCGCCCGGCTTAACAATAATATCTTTACCAATTACGTTTAAGTTAATTATTGCAAGGATTATCAGTATGTATTTTATCTTATTCAATTTTATTAAAATTTTAACTCTCTATTCACTGAACACACTCTATACACTCTACTTACCGACTTTAAATTTCACCAGCAAATCATCCCATGACTTCAATTCACCGCTATGCTGTTTCTGGTTTGCCTCAGCATCGCTTTTTTTGCTGTATGCCGAGAGGTTCGCACCCATCGGGCTTGGCAGCTTTTCGCTTATTAAATAGGATGCTTTTACACCGTCTATTAATTGTTTGGAATTTGAAGCATCTATCACATAAAAGCCTGCTGCATCATTATAATTTATATTTCCTAAACTTAGCGCATTGAACATACATTCCGCAGCATCATATTTAAATATTTTTCCTTTTTTTGTAACTATTTCAGCACCAAAGCGGTGCTCTGAAATATTCATTCTGCATAATGAGCACTGGTCTGTACCAAAATTTATTTCTTCGGGGTCAGTGCTGCAAGCAGAATTTGTAAATCCCATAACAGCAAGCATCAATACAAAAATTATTTTACTTCTTACCCTGTTCATTTTGCGCTTTCTTTTGCTGTGATCTGTTTGTTGAATTTTAATTCATATACATAAAGCAGTACTGCAAGTATTCCCGCGCCAATGACAATCCATCCGCCTGTATCAGGGTATGAGTGCGCCACAAAGTTCAGCAATTGTTTGCTGCCTATCAATGGAGGCTGGTAGCTCATGCCCGGCACAATAATTGCCGCAGTAGGGTCAAGGTCATGTCCGTAATCATATTCCCACATATAAAAATCCACGCCGCCCGCAATACCAGCTATCATAAATATTATAACAAATACTCCAAGTATTTTTTTCTTTCCCGCAATTCCCGTAACAACTCCAAGCGCTATTAAAAACGCAAGGATGTACGGCATAATCGTAAGCTCTTTAATTGAATCAGGCTCGATCGTTTTCATACCAATGTAGTGATTCAATCCGTTGATCGTATTAAGATCACCTGTAATTTTATTTATCCATATCTGCATTCCTAAACCTTCGGGATATTGCGGGGCTTCAAGATCGATCATCCAAATGGGAGTAAAGAATGCGGCTATCATTGCAAGTGATGAAACAATTATTAATATTTTAGTTATCTTTTTCATTTTCTTTTCTGTATTCCCCGCTTGTCCGGTTTTGAGGCAGGGCAGGCGGGAATCCAGATTTTTTTTGTCATTCCTGCGAAAGCAGGAATCCAGAAGCTAATTTTTGATAGAACATATTGTGATGCTGATTGTAAAACCCTGCTGCTTCCCCGTCCCCTCCGGCGTTTTCAGCTATACCGCTTATCGGCATGACCGTATCACCGAAGGGGTGAGGTCATTACTTTATTTCTTTACACCCAGCGAAAACTTAATTTCTCCGCTTGAATTTGCAGGCTGAACTCTTATATATCCCTGCATTTCCTGGTGCAGCGCGCTGCAGAAATCTGTACAGTAGAACGGATACACTGTTGCAACCTTTGGTTCCCATGTAATGGTCTGGGTTTCGCCCGGCATTATCAGCATCTCAGATGTATTGTTGCCTTTAACTGCAAAGCCATGCGGGATATCCCAATCCTGCTCCATATTGGTGACATGGAAGAAGACCTTATCGCCGACTTTTACACCTTCAATATTATCAGGAGTAAAATGTGATCTTACCATTCCAACATAAACATGAACTTCGTTGCCTTTCCTGACAACTCTTGCATCATTAACTGATTTTATCGCGTCGGGATGTTTGTTATCATCAAGTTTAAATATCTTAACTGAATTTTTCATGATAAGATCAGCTGGACAGGCCTGCGCGTAATGCGGCTCGCCAATTGTCGGGAAGTCTAAAAGCAGTTTCATCTTCTCGCCTGATATATCATATAACTGCGCTGATTGTGTAAGCTCGGGACCTGTTGGCAGAAACCTGTCTTTGGTGATCTTGTTCATTACAACAAGGTACTTTCCCCATGGTTTTTTTGTATCGCCGCCCGGTATCATAATATGACCAACTGAATAGAACGAAGCAGCTCTATCAACCACTTCAAGTGTCTTGATATTCCATTTTACAACTTCACTGCTTACAAACATTGATGTATACGCGAATCCTTTATCGTCAAATTCTGTGTGTAACGGTCCAAGACCCGGTTTCTGTACTTCACCGTGTAATGCAGCTTCGTATTTTATAACTGGAATTCCTGCAACATCGCCATCAAACTGTTTGGTTTCAATAGCCTTCAGCATCTTGGAAAATGAAAATACGGGAATTACTGTCGCTAACTTTCCGCCGCCTACAATATATTCGCCGCTCGGGTCAACATCTGCGCCGTGGGGTGATTTAGGACAGGGAATATAATATATCATATCAGGGCAGTCTTTAGGGTCAAGCATTTTTACGGTCTTTAACACTTCGCTTGATGCAGAATGTTTGTTTTCATCATATACATTATGATAAAATTCTGATGCTACGTCTTTTGCTTTGCCTTCTTTTAGATACTGTTCAGCTTTTTTCCAGTTAACAGCCATAATAAAATCTTTATCCTTCTGGCTTGCGTTAACTTCCAGCAGCGTATATGCTTCTTCTGTGTTGTAGCATGAAAAGAAGAACCAGTCATGTGAAGGACCCTTGCCTGCATGACTTAAGTCGTAGTCAAACGGAGGAGTCATTATCTGGAATTCAACATTCATGTTACCGCTTTCGGGATTAATTTTAACAAAACTTACTGTTCCGTTGAATTTTTCCCTGTATGAATCGATCGGCACATCAAGCTCTTTCATTGGAATGCTGAAACGCGTTCCGCATACAACATATTCAGAGTTCTCTGTGGTGAATGGTGATGAATGGTTTCCCGCGCTGTTTGGAATTTCAAGTATTTCAACTGTGCGGAATGTTTTAAGATCAATTCTGGCAAGTCTTGGTGTGTTATTGCCGTTTATGAATATCCATTTGCCGTTGGGAACGCCATCGGTCATACTTAATTCAGTATGATGTGAATCATCCCACGGTATAAATCCGGATGAGGTCATAAGCATTGGTTTGGTTTCTTCGGTGTATCCCCATCCTTTTTCGGGATCGACCGAAAACACGGGGATAACCCTGAACAGCCTGCCAGATGGCAAGCCGTAAACGGCTAACTGTCCGCTGAAACCGCCGGAGATGAATGAATAAAATTCATCATACTTGCCCGGGGAAACATATACTTTATTCGCTGCATCTTCGCTCATGTTAAGGGTTGTTGAACCGTCCTTTTTTCCGCAGCCTGCAAGCAGTATCACGGAAAATGTTATAGCTATGATGAGACCTGCTGTGATAGGAGGTAATATGGATGATGATGCTATTTTAGACACTACCTGTTTTGAGAAATTCTTTACATTGAATTTCATTTTGATTTTCTCCTTAAATTGTAAATCTGTTTTATTTATCTGAAACATATTGATTTATATTCTGACTTCTAATTTCTATGCTATTTCCTATTCCGTTGCATTTGCTTCTTTACCTTTTGCTTTTTGCCTTTTTATTTTTTACTTTTTGCTATTCTTTGGGTGCAACTTTACCTTCGTCAATTGCTCTCATGTATTCAAGCAGCGCTCTTGCGTCATCCTGTGATACATCCTGGAACGTCATTTGTATAAGGTACTGTGCAAACAGTTCTTTTGTTACTTTATCTTTCTGCGCCATTTCAACCGGGTTCAGTATCTGGTTCATTATCCACTCCGGTCTTCTGCGTTTGGTTACATCTTTAAGCGGCGGACCCACAAGCCTTGAGCCGAATTTATGGCATGCAACACATTTAGCTGCAAATATCTGTTCCCCTTTTGTATACAGATTTGCGTCAACCGGGGCAAGCTTAATTTCTTCTTTTACCGGACCCACACCAAACTCTTCATTTTTGCAGCCGTTGAGTGTAAGAACTGATATCGCAAGGGTTAAAACTAATACTGATACTGATATACTCTTGTTCTTTAAGCTTAATAATTTCATTTTTATTTAACCTTCCTTAATATTTTATTATTATAATGTTGTATATACTTTATTTAATTTTTCTTCCATGGCTTTTGCCTTCGGGAAAAGTACGTTATTTTCAAGGTGAACGTGCATGTGCAGATCCTCTTCAAATTCCTTAAGCTCACCATACAGCACTCGGAAAGTTGCGCAGGCATCCTGCGGCGGAATGTATCCTTCCGATAAAGCATTCATCTTTCTCAGCAGCAGCCCGGCGTTATCATGCTCTGCTTCCATAACCTTTATCGGGTTATCAACTGAACCAAACGGTGCAGCGGGTATTTCTATTGAATTTTTTAAAGCGAAACTTAATTTTTTTATGTACGGGAACAGCATGCGTTCTTCTTTTGCCATGTGCTCCAGAAGTTCATTTTTCAGCTCAGTAAAAATTGAATCAATACTGCAAACCTCGGGGTGTTTCACCCCGTGCGCGCTGACAACTTTCTGCAGGTGATGCTCTATGGTTGAAACTGCGTTGTTAACATACGCATGGTGATTGTTGATAATGTAATCTGTTAAAAAGTCAGCTTCCCATTTATCAAAATGGGTGGAGGATGGATTATTGGCATTCAGTTTTTTCAGCTCGGCTAAAAGATTCTCGGTATCAACTCCTTTTGACGCGCAGGCATCTTCGATGGTTCTTTTTCCGCCGCAGCAGAAATCAAGACCGTGGCTTTCAAATACTCTTGCGGCATGAAAATTTTCCGCAACCACTTCACCAATTTTTGTTTCTTTTTGTATCAGCATTTCTATACTCCTTTAAATTATACAGGTTTTCTCTTCTGATACAAATTTACCTAACAGATGTGAGCATCCCTTTGACTTAAGTCAAAACTACAAATTTTTGCGTAAATGATTTATTATTAATTATTTAAAGGAGGGGTTTGATGGGAGTAATTGAGCAATAAAATCAGCTCCCCTCCTTCTGAAGGAGGGAAAGAGATCCGGCAATAGCCGGATCGAGGGGTGGTATAAAAGGTTGATCTGTTTAAATTGATGATTAATGTCTGCTTTATAAGATTACTGCCTGAATGCTTCGTTTATTGGCTTTTCTTAAAAAAGTATAAAAAGAGCATCATAAAACTTCAATCTCACAAAAAATTTTTTAAAAAATACTTAGCCCCCCTATTGGCAGGAAATTCAGTGATTATATGCCGCTTGTATACGAGAGATAAAGGTTGTTTGGAGGTCAGATGAATATACTGCAAGCAGAGTCGCAAAGATGCAGAGATTTATTACGCCCTTTCAGGGCTTGTTATATTTGTGTAATTGTTTTCGATGGGCTGCGCCCATCGCTGGGTTATAACGCCCCTTCGGGGCTTTGATATGCTAATGAATTCTAATACATATAACCCCGCCTTATAAAAATTAACGTTAAGAAATTTTCTAAACGAAGCGTAACAGGAAAATCTGTTTGAGTCCGGCAGCCGCAGCCCAGGGGGGTGGCATTAAAAATCCCCATTATAAAGCCGCAGGACTGGCTTTGACAGTGGGGACTATTGCCACGGGTAAAAAATTATCTTCAATTAATATATTGGTAAACTTAAAGCGTGAATTTTCGATGGGGATTTTGAAAAACAAAAAACTATACTCTTGAAAAAGGACTCTTCGTTTAACTCAATTCACTCACACAACAAAATCCTTCAACCTGTCCATATCACATATCTTAATAACTTTTCCGTCAACAGTTATCATATCCTCATCCTGCAGTTTTTTCAATGTTCGCGAGAGCGTTTCGGGTATTGTACCCAAATACGCCGCCAGGTCATTCTTGCTGATATTAAGTGAAATTGAATCATTATCCTTTGCTTTATTTTGCTCGGTGAGTATATAACCCGCAACACGCTTGGTTACATCCTTAAGCGTAAGCTCTTCTATGTGGTGATTCAAATGCCTTAACCGTTTTGCGAACCCTGAAACCATCTTGATACATATCTTGGTATTGCTCTCAAGCAGTTCCCTGAACTGTCTTGCGGGTATGAGTATCACGCGTGTATCATCTTCAAGTGCCATAGCGTTTGCGGGGTAGCGGAAGCTGTCATCGAAGATCTCGTTGAAATTTTCAAACAGCGGTACTTCAGCAAATGTGTTGTATGGTGAGATCAGGTGGAGGATATGTTCTTTGGCATCCTTGGATATTTTATATATTTTTACCAGACCGGTAACCGTAATATAAAACCCAAGATACGGTTCTGTATCAAAAAATATGATGTCACCTTTATTGAAAGTTTTTTGTTTTACTATTTTAGAAAGTGTTTCAAGTTCAGTTTCATCAAGTCCTGAAAAGATATAAACCTTCTTTAAATTATCGCTTAACATTTATATGGTTAATTTTCTTCTAAGTATTTTAAGTATTACAGTTACAAAGTTACATAAATATAATTTTTTAAAAAAATGTAACGTTTTATAGTA
>JABFSP010000388.1 GCA_013140565.1 Ignavibacteria bacterium | reverse complement strand
TAATTTTGAGAGAGTGAGTATTCGTCCGGAATTTCTGAATTAATTGGTGTAATTCCAACCTGGTTAGCGTTAGGATTCAGTTTGTAGTATATCTCCTGGTTGCCGTCACGTGTATCACACCATATAATATTAGCTTTAAAATCAGAAACGCCAATTGAAGAGCTGCTTGCCGCACCGGACGAAAATGTTAGACGGGTATCCTGTCCCCAGGTGAATCCACCGTTCAGCGAAAGCTTGTGATATATTTCATAACCTCCGGAACGGGTGTCACTCCATGTTAAATGTACATATGGTCCAAGTACAAATATATCGGGCCAGGATGAAACCATAACATCGTTTGTAATTCTGATATCGGGTGACCAGTTTACGCCTCCGTCACCGGAAGCCTTATAATAAATTTCAAAATTTCCGTCACGGACATCATGCCATGCCATATGAACTATGGAGCCTGCTGCAGTTATTGTTGCACTCTTCGATTCTCCTGCGGCAACTGTCAGCCTTGTATCAGAAGTCCAGCTAAAACCTCCGTTAACTGAGCGTTTATAATAAATTTCAAAATTTCCATCCCGGTCATCTTCCCAAACCAGATGAACATCGGGTCCTGATACGACAACTGAAGGATTTAATGAAAAAGAAGAATTGTTCGTCATTCTTGCATCCGCGGACCAGTTTATACCGCCATCTGCAGAGGCTTTATAATAGATCTCATAATTACCGTTGCGGGTATCAATAAATATGAGATGCAATATATCTCCCGTAACCGTAATTCTGGGAGCGTACTGTCCGCCTGAATTTGTTGTCAACCTGATATCGCTGCTCCAGCTAAAGCCTCCGTTTACCGATCGTTTATAATATATATCATCGTTACCATTTCTATCATCCTGCCATACAACATGCACATTCGGTCCCGATACTACAACAGCTGGAGCGGTTTGTGATGATGAAATGTTCGTTAGCCGTACATCAGGTGACCAGTTTACCCCGCCATCCCCAGAAGCTTTATAATAGATATCCCAATTTTGGTCACGGGCATCCACCCAAACCACGTGAATAATATCCCCGGTAACTGCAATTGATTCTGAATTTGTAAGGGAGGGACCCGCAGCATTTGTCAGCCTTACATCACTCAACCATTGGCTTAAAGAAACGGAACTAAACAGGGAAATGCCCAGAATTATTAAACAAGTCTTCAATTTCATTATACACTATCCTTCTCTGAAACTATTTTTTTTAAAACAAATATATATTCCCTGCGTAAGTCGCGCAAACAATATATTTTTTCAAATCAAGTGAAAGCCGCCTGAAGCATCCTGTAAAATCTTATTTTTTATCATAAAAACAGTATTTTTTTTAATTTTCATTTCAAGTAACTTCTTGGCATGGTACTGAAGAAAATACTGGAAATATTACGCACATTTGATAAAACCGAATTAAAAAAATTCGAAAGATTTATCAGGTCAGATTATTATAATACCAATACAAGGGTACACAAGCTGTTCAGGCATCTCAATAAATTTTACCCGCTTTTTAATGAGAAGAAACTGACTGAGGAATACCTGTTCAGCCAGGTTTACCCGGGGAAAAAATACAACAAAAAAACACTCTGGTACCTGCTTTCCGAGCTCCAGCATCTGGCAGAAAAATATCTCTCTTTGTCAGACCTTGAAGAAGATGAAATTGAAATGAAAAAAAGGCTTGTTGAAATGCTTATAGTCAAAAAGTTGTTTTCGCAGGCATTAAGCCATCTTAAAGCAAATGACAAGAATTTCAGCAGGGAATTCCTTATCAGCGGCCCCGCTATTAATCAAAGATATGATAATTCGACAGCATGGCACCAGCTATATTTCTTTTCGGGAAAACAAGACCCCCTGCTCGATAGAAGAATTCAACAGGGCGAATACATTGTTTTTAATTCTATTATAGAAATTTGCCATACATATCAAAATCTTATGACACTAAGATCCGAATACAATACTGAACTTGATGATAATATACTTTTTGCCTTTCTTGATAATATTGATTTTGAGAGTATCCACAGAAAGCTAAAGGTTATGGAAAATAACCCTTCCAACAGTAAAAATAAGCTTATGCTTACTAAAGCATTCAGAATATACATATGCTTTATGATATCTTTCATGGATGAGAAAGACGAAAAATATTTTTATGAAATGAAAGAGATGGTGAGCCTGCATAACAGCCTGTTCAGCAGGGATGAGCTTCAAAACCTGCACGTTATGCTTTTGAATTTATGCAGGATAAAAAGAAATAAGACCGATGACCTTAAGTACCTGAATTTCCAGTTTGAGATTATGAAAAGCGCTCTTTCACTGAATCTCTACTCATCCTCATTCAAAGGCCAGTACATGCAGATAATTTCATTCGAAAAAATATTCGATACTGCCTTTGCCCTCAAACAATTTTCCTGGGCTGAAGACTTCATTAACAATTATAAAAAAGAGCTTCCCCCTGAGTTCAGCGAAGATGTATTCAATCATTCAAGCGCAATGCTTAACTTTCAAAATGACCAATACGAAAAAGCTCTTGAATTCCTTTCAAAAATAAAGTCATTTAAATATTTCCATCTTAAAACTAAAACAAAAGACCTGACTCTGATGGTATATTATGAACTCGGTTACATCGAGGAGGCCTTAGCATTAATCAGCTCTTATTCAAATTTCCTGAGCAAAAACAAGCGCCTGGCACATAAGCTTAAAGAATCCGAACTGAATTTTGTCAACTTTGTGAAAGAGATCATCCGTGTAAGCGAATCTCCCGGAAAGGTTGATTGTAAGTACCTGACAGGAAAAATAAACAAAAGTATTAACCTGAACCATAAGGACTGGCTTTCGCAGAAAGTATCAGAGCTGTACAAAAAGAAAACGAAATAGCTCCCCGCTACTCACCAGCCCTAAAAGCGGGATTTCAAAAATAACTATACTATTTTACCAATATTCCCGGGATCGGGATTTCTTTTATATGACTTTGTCATTTCAGAATCAACATCTTCTTTGTTTCAGTAAAGGCTTCGGTTTCTAATCTGTAAAAATACACTCCGCTCGGATGCGAAGGAAAAATTTTTAGGCTTTTTGCTCTTCATGAATAAACTTGTCAAACTGAAACTATCCGCCAAAACGGAGAAACCTGATATTGATGAAGTGGTGAAGACGCTTAAGAATAACAGGAAAGTTTACGAAAAACTTTGGATAGAACAAAAGCCTGATGAGATTAAGAATTAATTTTGAGAAAAATCAAAAGGGAAGCTCTTAGACTTCCCTTCTATAATGAACAAATAATCCGAATGCTTATTTAATTAAAACCATTTTCTTGATCTCTGAAAAATCTCCTGCTTGTACTTTATAAAAGTACACACCGCTTGAAAATCCAGCTGCATCAAAGCTAAAACTATGACTGCCTGCGCTCATTACCTGGTTAACAAGTAATTTCACAGTCTTTCCTGTTACATCATAAACTATAAGTTTTGTATTAGCCTGAACGGGCAGATCAAACTTTATGGTTGTTGCAGGATTAAACGGATTTGGATAATTATTATAAAGTCTGTAAGATGAAGGAATTTCGGAACCCTCCGGATTAACTGCCGTCAAAACAGAATATTTTATCGTAGCATAATCGCTCGAGCTTCCGCTGCCCTGTGAGTTTCCGGTTACATATGCATTACCTGAACCATCTACACAGACAGAAAGTGCTGCATCAACTCCGTTTGCCGGCCCGTTATATCTTTGTTCCCAAATTAGTACACCTGCCGGATTGTATTTTAGTGTCAGGTAATCCAGGTTTGTGCCTCCGGAATTACTCGCACCGGTTACAAAAGCATTTCCGGAAACATCAACATCTATCGCTGAAGCGTCATCTGATGTGTTGTTTGGTCCGTTATATCTTGTAACCCACTGCTGCACACCGGAAGAGTTATACATTACTGTTGCATAGTCAGTGGCAGAACCCTGTCCAATACTTGAACCGGTAACATAAACATTTCCTGCCCCTGAAACCGCAAGTCCAAAAGAAACATCGTTATCGTTTCCCGTTCCATTATAGCGGGAATTCCATTGTTCCTGTCCGGCAGAATTATATTTTATGGTGACATAATCATTTGATGAAGTGCTTCCGCTACTTCCTCCTGTAACAAATACATTACCGGCAGCATCTACAAACATTGCTGATGGAATATCATCAGCATTATTTGTACCATTGTATCTTACTGCCCATTGTTCCTGACCGGTAGAATTGTACTTCACGGTTGCAAAATCAAGACCGCTGCCGCTTCCTGTACTTCCACCCGTTACATATACATTCCCTGATCCGTCAACTCTCACAACGGCAGGATTATCAATACTGTTTTGGGGACCATTATACCTTGATACCCATTGCTGAACGCCCGCTGAATTGTATTTGATAGTTGCGAAGTCATAATTTGTTCCGCTCAGGCTTTGCCCTGTAACATACACATTTCCCGAGCCGTCAACTGCAACAGAAAAGGCCTCATCTGTACCGTTAGAAGGACCGTTGTATCTTACTGCCCATTGTTCCTGACCTGCACTGTTGTATTTTATAGTTGCAAAATCAGTGAATGAAGTAGTACCTGCGCTTAAACCAGTAACATAAACACTTCCGGCACCGTCTACGGCAACCGCATTTCCAATATCAATAAAGTTCGCTGGTCCGTTATAACGTACTGCCCATTGTTCCGCCCCGGAAGAATTGTATTTTACAGTAGCAAAATCCAGGTTTGATCCGCTTCCCATACTGCTGCCGGTAACATAAACGTTTGAAGATGCATCGTATGTAACAGCAAAAGCTTCATCAATACCGTTTCCGGGTCCATTGTACCTGGAGATCCACTGTCCCGAAACTGTTAAATCAAATAGAATTATAAAACATAAAAAAAATGAAGAGAAAAATAACTTTTTCATGGATTTATCCTTTCTATATTATTCAATTAATATAAAATCTCAATTTCCATGCCAAACATAATTTTGTATAAAATAGGAGTTCAGTATTTTCCCGCTTGTCATATATATTACATCTATGACATTATTGTCAAATGGATTTTCTTGTAAAATAAAGGAAAATATTCATTTTTTTAATTATTCAATTTTGAACATCTTTTAGGTATGA
>JABFSP010000181.1 GCA_013140565.1 Ignavibacteria bacterium | reverse complement strand
ATATATTAGCAATTAGCGTGAACAGGAAAAGAAAGAGGATTTGTATTTTCATGATAAGATCGTTAAAGTTATATCACAAAAATGAAGAAACAGGAAGAATTATAAAATGATGTTAATCATAACATTGTATGAGAAAAAATTAAGAACTCTGTTTAAAGCAAAAAATTGTGTTGAAAAAAAGAGAAAAAACCAACATTCGACTCCTACGGAGCCGATTTTACCTCTCAACACAGCTTTTACAAACATTTGACTCCTACGGAGTCAATTTTATGTTATAAAACCTAAACCATGATTAAGCGGATTTTTTGGAATAACTTGATGTTGATACACTACAAATCATGGCAATCCTGTAATCAGGTAAATCATGGTTCATAGATTTTATTTAGGTAATCTTACAGATACTCCACCGCCAACAAAAAAATCGGGTGACCTTTCGGAAATGCCAAAACCAAATGAACCATCGATCTGTACATTTTTTAGTATCAGGTAGGTTAACCCCGCATCAAAGCGGTGATCAGGTGAAAATTTCTGCGGCATAAAGCCATACAGCTCAACAAACCCCGAAAGCTTGTTAACAAGGCTTGCACCAAGCGAGACTGTATATATTCCCGTTGCTCCCGGCGCCCCCGCGCCAAACTCGCCGCCAATGTTATATGAAAGCGTAAATCGTTTGGTCAGATTATTTGTCATAACAAAGCGGAAATCAGTACCAATGTAATCCGATTGGAACGCACTGTTATCCTTGAAAGGCAAAGTAATGCTTAATATCAGCGATGTTTCAGGGGCTGAACCTTTTTCAGTGAATAGTTTAATTTTTGTACCAACCATGATCGGACTCATACCGCTCTGGCTAGTCGAACTTCCGCTGATGGTAGTTTTGCTGTTTAAAACCTCTATACCTCCGCGCAGTTCTACATTTTTTGCAATACCGTAACGCAGCAAAATAGAAGGAGCTGAGAGTGTATTTACTTTAAAATCCTTAACGGGTTCATCATTTTCCGATGTGATCCCGGCTTCCATCTGGAAATATCCCTTATCCACCAGGTAAGGCGATTCAGACTGGTCAGGTCTGTCTGTCGATATATCACCCACCTGTGAGAATAAACTTTGTGAAATAAAAATTGCGCAAAAAAGAAAAGTAAATAGTATAGCTTTCATATTTTTGTTATAAGTTGAAATTTAACCTGAATTATGAGTTGTTAAAATCCCCCTTTCGTTTTTGAAGGGGGGAGAAACAGCTGGAATTTTTTTACATCGGTAATTCTACGATGATCTGCATTTACCGGAAATTTCCGACGGGGGTTTGCTTCTGTTAGGCTCACTTAAAACGGGAACGGAATAGTGACCATTCTAACAAGCGATAGCACAAGTATAACAACACCAAGTATCACATACGTTTTCTGCATTGCTGAGTGCGTCTTCAGCGAAGCTAAACCAAGAAAGAACAATACAACGGTAAACAGAACCGTACATAATGTAAAATCATCGCCGAATTTATTTGCGGCATTACCTTTATTCAGCAGAACTTTTGCCGAGTCATTCATGTGGTCAGATTCATCCATCCTTGCCATAATGCTATCCAGCGCGGCAGCCTGCTCTTTATCGTATTCGCTCACATCCTTCGGGTCATCAGCAAGATCTTTCTGCAGCCCCGGGCTAAGCTTGGTAAAAAAATATGCCGCGTCTTCAACGTCGCCTTTTTCTGTGTTATCTTTCCACTGCGAATAAATAATATCATCCTTCATATCGTTCACTTCAAATGAATTCAGGTCACTTAATGCCTCAAGATATATTGTATTGCCGTGGTTTGTTACTGTAACTGACTGCGTGTAGCTTGTCTGCATTTCACCGCCCCATAACGCGGAGCAATATGCCGCAAACGCGCCAAGTACTGTTGAAATGCCCAGCAGCACGGTAATAATTATTTCAAGTTTGGTAGCTTTTTCGTGTTCCGGTACATCCGCTGAACCTTTTATGGTATCTTCTGCCATTACCTGTTTTCTCCTGTTATTTAATTATTTCAATCAGCAAATATAATACTAATTTTTTGATTTTTAAGTATTTGAAATACAAATTCCTGAAAAAAACTTACGCATGAATACCGGGATATTTTTTGATTTTTCAGCTGATTTTTTATCCGTAATTTTATCAATTATAACCATTCCCCAAATGTCCGGTAAAGGAGAAATACATTAAAGACTATTATTAGAATGCTGATTGCCCAGGCTGAGTATTTTAGAACAGGTTTGTTAACAAAGCTGCCCATCTTTCTTTTATCGCTTGTGAAAATTACCAGGGGAACAACCGCAAAGCTTAGCTGAATCGAAAGTATCACCTGGCTCAATATCAACAGGCTTGTTGTTCCTTTTTCACCGTACATAATTGTAACAATCAGTGCGGGAATCACCGCAATAAGTCTTGTAATAAGTCTTCTCAGCCATGGTTTTAAACGGATGTTTAAAAAACCTTCCATTACTATCTGACCCGAGAGTGTTCCTGTTACCGTTGAATTCTGCCCTGATGCAAGAAGGGCGATCGCGAACAAAAATCCCGCAGCACCTACACCAAGCACAGGATCAAGCAGTTTATATGCATCGGTAATATCAGCTACATCTGAATAGGCGGTATTATAGAACGCTGCTGCGGCTACAATTAAAATTGCCGCATTAATAAAGAACGCAAGCAGCAAAGCTGCGGTCGAATCCAGTGTCGCAAATTTTATAGCGGATCCTTTTCCTTCTGTGGTTCGCTCATAAGCCCTTGTCTGCACTATGCTTGAGTGCAGGTATAAATTATGCGGCATTACCGTTGCGCCAAGAATTCCGATAGCGATATAAAGCATTGCCGGGTTGGTTACTATTTGCGAAGACGGTATTAATCCGCTTAACATTGCTGCAACCTCGGGCTTTGAGACTATTATTTCATATGCAAAGCATACAAATATTATTGTAATAAGTCCTGCCACCAGGCTTTCAATGTATCTAAAACCTTTGTACTGGAAAAACAATATTACCAGCACATCAAGTACGGTGATAACAACACCAACAGCAAGCGGTATTCCAAATAACAGGTTCAGTGCTATAGCAGAACCTATCACCTCGGCAAGGTCGCAGGCGGCAATTGCAATTTCACACAATACCCATAACGCAATTGATACGGGTTTGGAATAATTATCCCTGCACGCCTGTGCAAGATCCCTTTCGGCGGCAATACCAAGCTTAAGCGATAAATGCTGCAGTACGATTGCGAAAATATTTGCTAAGAATATAACTGCAAGAAGTGTGTAGCCGAATTTTGCGCCGCCTGCAATATCTGTTGCCCAGTTTCCCGGATCCATGTATCCCACAGAGACCATAAGTCCCGGTCCCGCAAAAGCAAACATCTTTCTCCATAAACTTCCGCCTGCGGGTACTTTAACAGACGAAAACACTTCAGGAAGCGAAGGAACCAAAACAGCTCTTTTCCACCCGGTGGAACAGGAATCCTGTTCAACACCTTTAAATAACACCTTTTTCAATTATGTATTTTTAATAATACTTAATTCCCCCTTTTATTATGGGGCGAGGCTTTATGGATTAAAGTGGTATTGAGTTGTATCTTTACCCGGGTTCCCCGTGAAGCAGATAATTAAGAGCTTCAGTTCGGGAATATCTATTTTGTTACATTATTTCCTCGGAATTTCAGACCCATGCGGGTCCTTTTCAGGGAAACCAAGCTCTTCATCAAGCTCATCAACCATATCTTCTGTCAGTACATGCTCGACTTTTTCAGCCTCAGGGTGAATGTGTTCAATATCAACCACGTTTTTATTTGTAATGTATGTTTCCCAAAGCCTGTGTGTTCTTACCAAACGCAAAGCGTATTTAACACCTTCTTCGGTCAGATTGTATGTTCCGTTCGTACGAAGCATCAGGTCTTTACCTATCAGCGTTTTGATAGCACCTTCAACTCTGCCGTTTGAAATTCCTAGTTCATTTGCTATCTTATCAACCAGCTCCGTTTTGCCCGGTTCATCTTTAAACCGATAGGAGAGCTTTATAACATCCTCTATCAGTACCATCTTGGATGCCGACCTTCTGCGGAAAAGTTTTGTGACAACTCCTTCTTTTGGCGAGAATAAAAATGCCAGCATAAATAATGCAACGGCAACAAGTACAATTGAAGCGCCCGATGCAAAATTAAAGTGATATGAAAGATAAAGTCCAGTGATAGCGGATATTGTACCGAACATTGCCGAGAGCAGTAATATTTTTTTCAGATTGTTTGAAAGCAAATACGCTGTGGCAGGGGGAGTTATAAGCATGGCAATAATAAGTATTACACCAACTGACTGCAGCCCCGCAACAATTGACATTGAAAGCAGAGTCATTAACATATAATGCACAAGTGTTGTTGAAATGCCGATCGTCATTGCCATTGTCGGATCAAACGATGTAAGCAAAAGCTGTTTGTAGAAGAGCACTATGCATAGGATTATCACAACCATAATTATCATTGAAAGTGTAATATCACCGGTTGATACACCAAGTACATCGCCAAAGAGATATGAAGAAAGATCGATATGCACCTGCTTAAGCTGAGATACCAGTAGTATACCAAGCGCGAAAGCGCCGGTAAAAATTATGCCGATCGATGTATCTTCTTTGATCTTTGAATTCCTGTTAACGAAACCAATGAGCAATACAGTCAGAATACCAGATACAACAGCTCCAACAAAAAGCGCTACTTCACTTTTACCGGCGACCATAAAGCTTACCACCACGCCCGGCAAAACGGCATGCGCAAGCGCATCGCCTATGAGCGACATTCTGCGCAGCATAATGTATGTACCTATAAGCCCGCAACTTATGCCGATAGTCACAGACGCGATGAGTGCCCGCTGTATGAATTCATACTGAACAGGCTCGAGTAAATATTTTGATAGTAAATCCATCAACTAACCAACTCCTCTGTTTTTTGAAGCATTGTAAGTCTTCCGCCGTATGTTTTGTTGATAAGCTCGGGAGTGAAAACTTTTTCTGAATCACCGTAAGCTATTAAAGTCTGGTTAATTAAAATAAGTTTATCAAAATAATCTTTCACCATGCTTAAATCATGATGCACAACAAGCAGGGTTTTACCCATATCTTTAAGCT
>JABFSP010000006.1 GCA_013140565.1 Ignavibacteria bacterium | reverse complement strand
CCTTTATTAATATATATAAAAGATTTGAAACATATTATCTTTCAAGCAAGGGCAAATAGGGAAAAAATGATGAACAAGACAGTTCAGGAAATAAATTACTTGAAAAATATTAATGAAAAGTATATTGGATTACTTATTCAATTTAAAGATTTCTTATCAAAAGATTTACAAAAAGATTTAACTGATAAAAGTGATAAAGAAAATATTCAATAAATTTCTTAAACATGGATAATACTAATTCACTTACACATTTCACTCAAAAGTTTGAATATTTGATAAATATCTTAACACAAGGATTAAAATATTCTTTTGTAAAAGAGGACTTACCATTGTCAGGTTTCCCCGGTACAATTTCAGAAATACCAGGAATAATATCATATCATAAAGATTCATTTGTTGTTTGTTTTTGTGATATTCCTTTTAAAAATATTGACGAACACATAATTCAGTATGGCAAATATGGTATAGGGTTATCCAAAGAATGGTGCAAGAAACAAGGCGTAACTCCTTTAAGATACTTTCATGAACATACACCCGATTTACAGAACATTGGTTTTATAAGTTCATTAACCTTTTTAAGCGCTTTAAATAATGGAATTCAACCTATTCAAATGGTAATTGAGGAACTACAAGATAAAAATTTAATCAGAGAAGATTTTAATGTAGCTGATTTAGAGAAATTACCCAATGAAATACAACATATTATCAAGTTGTTCAATCGTGAATATATTCTGGCTATGGGTTATGTGTCGTACCAAGCAGATTATTTAAGAACTTATAGTGGGAATTGGAAAGATCGAGTTACAGGTGAAGTTACTGAACGGATATTTTATTATGAATCAGAATGGAGAATATCCACATTTTCGAATAAAGAAGAATTTTTTAAATTTCCTTACGATGTGATCGATTATGTAATAGTTAATACTGAAGATGAACGTAATGGAATAAAAAGACTCGGAATTAAGGAAATACAAAATAAAATAATGCTTATCTCAGAGATTTAATAATTATTATGACTTTAATAACTTTAGCCAATTATAAGAATTGCAACATAATGGGAACTGATTCCGTTTATCTATTACCTCTACCAAGTAATACAAAAGACCCAGATGATATATCTATTAAAATGAAGTTTGGACTGTCCTTTTAACTCATTATCTGAAATGGTGTTTACTGATTATGGATATAACAAGAATATAGAAGAAATGAAAAACATAGAATGAAATCCTAAATTATGAATTATATAAAGGAATAATATATGATTGATGAAAAAGCTATGACCGAAATAGGCAAGGTAGTTGTTTATTTCTCTTGGTTGGAATTTAATTATAAAACTTTTTTTCAACATCTTGTTGGTATTGAAGAACAAGCATGGAAAATTATTACTGCTGAAATGAGGTTTAGTGAATTGCTTAACTTTATTAAAACTATATTTAAAGCGAAGTATAAAAAAGAACCTGATGTATTAAAAAAGTGTCTGAACTAATTGATACTTCTCTTCAATTAAATAGTAAAAGAAATAATGTAATACACTGTTATTGGATGGCAAATTCAGGTGAAAAACCTAATGAATATTTGGTTTTCAGATTAAAAAAAGATATCAGCAAACTAGAAGATGTTGAGCAAATGTTAGGTGGACATAGAATATTTTATTCCATTAATGAATTGAAAAAATTATCTGAAGATATTAAACAGAACTATTTAGATTTCCATAAAGTAGTTCCGAATATTCCTGTTAAATTATCAAAAGGATTAAACGATATTTCAAGGTATCAGAAATATAATGATGAAAAGGGTAAGTTATGACATTATTCCATTCCGGGTTTATCATGTTCATCTATAAAACCTGATATATTGTCTGTCATTGTATTTACAACTTTATCAATCTCTTCTTGAGCATATGTGAGGAAATCATCATCAAATTTCGTTAAAAACCTTCTTAGATTCCTTTCATCCAATTCTTTATTTTTGATGTAAGGTACTTCTTCATTTTGCACCTGCGTATTATAGCACCTAACTAATTTTGCCTTAACTTTAAATTCCACATTCTTTATTTCCAATATTTGAGCTAAAGCAATTGTGAATTCCCCTGCAGCGAATTCAGATTTTTTAAAATTATATTTTTTAAAGGCGTTTAGGATGTTTTCTTCTTTTTTCCAAGCATCTAAAATTGGGATTAATTTTTTCATCATAATTTAATTTATTATTAGTACAGTAAGCCAACCCGTATATTTAAAGGTAAAGCCTGTTATTTTTATTCTTATTTTTCTATTTCCCATAAGCACATGGAACATTATTTACACTCACAACCCTGCAAGTATACTTTTTTGCATGTGTGTTCTTCCTCTAAAGAGTATCCAACAAAAAAAGGCTTAACCCGTTTATTCAACGGGTAAAGCCTCTATCTTCGCGTGATGTACAAAATTAACAGTTTAGGTTTGTAAATGCAAGGGTTTAGTAACGGTGTAGCGGGCAGTGCCCTCTGTGTTCTCTGCGCCCTCTGTGTTGAACACTTTTGATTTTTGATCTTTTACATGTCACCCCTCCGGGCTCAAAATAAAAAAGAATGCTAAATCTACAAACATACCACCCCTAACGGGGTTAAAAGCTTTGCGCCTTAGCGCCTTTGCGTGAATAGCTTTTGATCTTCTACATGTCACCCCTACGGGGCTCTGTTTATATGGAAATGCAAAGGCTACAAACATACCACCCCTAACGGGGTTGAAAGCTTTGCGTCTTTGCGGTAAAGCTTTTGATTTTGCTCCAATATCCCGTTATGCCCCGGATTCTGCAGGTGAAAAACTTTTAGCGGGAGCTATTAAGCTTATTAACGGACACAATATAAATGATAGCAGCATGCCGATAGTACCCGCCTGCGGTGATGGTGAACCGGTGAAGTAGAGTACTAAGCATGTACCGAGTCCTATTACTGATGATAAAAATGCACCCGTTAATGATGTACGCTTCCACATAAGTCCCCAGAAGAAGGGACCCAGGAACGCGGCACCAATGGCGCCCCACGATATACCAAGTATTATCACAATACTTGCGGGCTTAAAGTACGCCAGTATAACTGAAATGATAATAAATATCAGTGCGGATGCTCTCATAAGATTCATCAGTGTTTTATCGGATGCGTTTTTATTAACAAAGCCCGCGTAAAAATCCTTTACGACCGAGGAGCTTGAAATTAAAATTATCGCGGCAAGAGTTGACATGGATGCCGAGAGTATCAGAAGGAGCATAAGTACAAACAGGTATTCCGGAATTACTTTGTTCAGCAGGTCAGGCATCAGTGAATCAAACACAGGCTTGCCATTACTGAAAGCATTAGGCGCGTTTTCAGGTGTCAGAAAGATCCTTGAAGTAGAACCTACAAAGTATGCCACCGAAGCTATGATCACAGAAAACATCGTTGAGGCTATCATTCCCGTTCTGATAGCTTTTTTATCTCTCACCGCGTAGAATTTCTGTATAAGCTGCGGCATCGCAAACGGCGCAACCGATGTAAGGAATGTAAGGTAGAATAAATTCCAGAATCCCGCGGGTCCGAGCCATGAAACAAGCCTGGGGTCTTGAGTTGATAGTTTTGCTGTCAGTTCCGTGAGTCCACCTGCTGCATTTACAGTTGTATATGAAAGCACCGCGCATCCGATTATCATTATTATCCCGAAGACAACATCTATCATTGTCATGGAATTATACCCGCCAAGTACCAGGTACAAGCCGGTGAATCCGCCCATAAAGATGAGCGCAAGAGAGTAATCGATATTGAAAGTGACTTTAAATAAATATGAAAGCCCGATAAATACTGCGGCTGAGTATGGTATGAACAGGAAAAATATAGCAATTGATGAATACAGCTTGAATCCTTTGCTGTTATATCTTTTTTCAAAATATTCGGGCAGGGTTGAAACTTTATATTCAATTGACATTTGTTTAATGCGGTGACCCATTATCCACCAAACGCCCAGCACGCCTACGAGCGAATTGAAAAGTGCTATCCATAAACCTGAATAGCCGAAGTTCCATCCCACCTGCCCTGCAAATCCGATAAACAGAACAGCTGAAAAATATGCTGTGCCGTAAGTGAAAGCGGTCATCCATGCGCCTATTTTTCCGCCGCCCAGAAAGTAATCATTAAAAGATTTAGTTTTCCTCATCCCTATTATACCGGCGGCAATAATTGCCATACAGAACAGGGAAATTATAATTATTCGCGTTATCATTATCTATCAGTAAGTTTAAAATAAAAAAAAATCCCGCCTTAGCGGGAATAGAAAATGTATCAATAATATTTTGATGTTAAAAGGTTCATTTTACAGTATAAATAACATTATAACCTTAATGTGTTAGCAGCTTTTTAAAATGTGATGCCGGGTTATATCCTGGCATCACTTAAAGTATTATAAAACTTCAGAAGTCTTTGTGGTGTCGGGTATGTACCCGACACACGTAAACAGACTTCCGAAGTTAACAGCTATGACTTCTTATATCTTTCTTCGGCTTTATCAGCTTCTGCGCTTAATTCTTTAGGCAGTGTACCTCCGAATATTTTGTAATACTCGCGCATTTCATTTACTTCTTCAACGCCCTTCTCTTTATCAACTGTAAATAGCTTTGCCAGGTTCTCTTTTGATATATCAAGTCCTGATACATCAAATTCTTCAACAACAGGAAGCCTGCCAATAGGCGCATCAACCGCTTTCGCGGTTCCGTTAACGCGCTCAATAGCCCATTTTATCGCGCGGATATTATCGCCGTATCCGGGCCACATGAACTTGCCGTTCTCATCTTTGCGGAACCAGTTAACATAAAATATCTTCGGCATTTTCGCGCTGTCATTGTTCTTGCCCATATTTATCCAGTGACCGAAGTAATCGCCCATGTTATAACCACAGAACGGAAGCATCGCAAACGGGTCATGGCGAAGCTTGCCAATTGTACCTGCTGCTGCTGCTGTCATTTCACTTGAGCATGATGAACCCATGAACACACCGTGATTCCAGTCGTACGCCTCAGTAATTAGCGGAACAAATGAAGCTCTTCTGCCACCAAAAAGGAATGCTGAGATCGGCACGCCTTTGGGGTCTTCCCATGCGGGATCAATAACGGGACACTGTGATGCAGGTGCGGTG